>JBJOEU010000161.1:0-3585 GCA_046049115.1 Pseudomonadota bacterium | reverse complement strand
TTGAAAAAGCCTAGTAGTAGAATCAAATACTTAGGTATAGCAATCCGCTTTAACTCCCGGATTAATCCGGCAAAGGTCTCCTTTTGAATAGCAATATGTTGCAAAAAATCGGTGTGTGGCTCATTGTGGGTTTGGTCTTGTTCACTGTTTTTAAACAGTTTGACAAGCCTAAAGACCAGAATCAGGTCACGTATTCTCAATTCATGGACGATGCCAAAGCAGGCAAAGTTAAGCGAGTAGACGTGCAGGGTCGTACATTGCAAGTGACTCCAAATGACGGCAACAAATATTCCATCATCTCCCCGGGAGATATTTGGATGGTTGGCGACTTAATGAAGTTTGGTGTCCAGGTCACTGGTAAAGCAGACGACGAACCCAATATGTTGGTTTCTGCTTTGTATTATCTTGGACCCACTTTATTGATCATTGGTTTCTGGTTCTTCATGATGCGTCAGATGCAAGGCGGCGGTAAGGGCGGAGCATTCTCTTTCGGCAAATCCAAAGCGCGTCTAGTTGATGAGAATAGTAATACTGTTACTTTTGCTGATGTTGCAGGTTGCGATGAAGCAAAAGAAGAAGTCTTTGAGATTGTGGATTTCCTAAAAGATCCGCAAAAGTTTCAAAAACTGGGTGGCCACATTCCGCATGGTGTGTTGCTAGTCGGCCCTCCGGGTACTGGTAAAACCTTGCTAGCTCGCGCAATTGCGGGTGAAGCGAAGGTGCCATTTTTTGCGATCTCTGGTTCAGACTTTGTCGAGATGTTTGTTGGTGTCGGCGCATCACGTGTGCGCGATATGTTTGAAAACGCCAAGAAGAATTCTCCTTGCATTATTTTTATCGACGAGATTGATGCTGTTGGTCGTCATCGTGGCTCTGGTATGGGCGGCGGTAACGATGAGCGTGAGCAAACTCTCAACCAGATGCTGGTCGAGATGGATGGTTTTGAAAGTAATAGCGGCGTGATCGTGGTTGCTGCGACTAACCGTTCCGATGTCTTGGATAAAGCGCTATTGCGTCCAGGGCGTTTCGATCGTCAAGTACACGTAGGCTTGCCAGACATTCGTGGTCGCGAGCAAATTCTGCAAGTGCACATGCGTAAGGTTCCGATTGACCCGGATGTCAATGCGGCAGTATTAGCCCGTGGCACTCCTGGTTTCTCAGGCGCAGATTTAGCCAACTTGGTAAATGAGTCAGCATTGTTTGCGGCTCGTCGTAATAAGCGCGCTGTTGATATGAGAGACTTTGAGGATGCAAAGGACAAGATCTACATGGGTCCTGAGCGTAAATCTGCTGTTATGCGCGAAGAAGAGCGTCGCAATACGGCGTACCACGAGTCTGGTCATGCGGTAGTAGCCAAGGTGTTGCCAAAGGCTGACCCAGTGCATAAGGTCACCATCATGCCACGCGGTATGGCTTTGGGTGTCACTTGGCAGCTACCTGAGTTTGATCGTGTGAACTTGTATAAAGATCGCATGATGGAAGAATTGGCAATCTTGTTTGGTGGCCGTGCTGCTGAAGAGGTGTTCTTGAATTCCTCCAGTACTGGCGCTTCAAATGACTTCGAGCGTGCTACCAAAATGGCGCGTGACATGGTGACTCGTTATGGCATGAGTGATAGCTTAGGTACGATGGTCTATGTGGATACGGAGTCTGAAAGTATTTTTGGACGCAATAGCACTAAGACAGTTTCTGAGTTAACTCAGCAAAAGGTGGATGCAGAGATACGTGCCCTAGTTGACAGTCAGTACGCATTGGCAAGATCAATCCTTGAGCAAAACCGTGACAAGGTTGAAGCGATGGTGACTGCATTGCTTGAATGGGAAACCATTGATGCTGAGCAGATTACCGACATCATGGAAGGTCGCCCACCACGCGCTCCTAAGCCACCACCAGCAACCCAGTTTGGTAACTCTGCTGGTACGCCGGGTCCTGCTGCCGGTGCCGCTCCAGCTACTGCGTAGTCAAGTGAGCAAGCAAACTCTGCCCGCAACATGGTGTTGCGGGCGTTTTCTTTTTGACTTTAGCAAACGTCAGCGCCCACTAGTGATGGGTATTCTGAATGCCACGCCAGATTCTTTTTCGGATGGTGGCAAGTTCCGAACTCCAAGCGATGCCATTGCTCAAGCCGAGCGCATGATCGCCGATGGTGCAGACCTCATTGACATTGGCGGTGAGTCAACTCGCCCTGGTGCTGAACCCGTCTCGCTACAAGAAGAATTAGATCGCGTCTTACCGGTGATCGAGGCTTTAAAAGATTGCGGTGTTGCCTTATCGATTGATACCTACAAAGCTGAGACTATGCGTCAAGCTCTCCAGGCTGGAGTGGATTGTGTAAATGACATCTGGGCTCTACGGCAAGCAGGCGCGGTAGAGGCCATCATTGAGAACGATCAGCTCAATCCAAACAAGCAGTGCGGTCTTGTCCTCATGCACATGCAGCGCGATCCACAGACCATGCAATTTGATCCCGAGTATCAGGACGTCATTGCGGAAGTAAGGGCATTTTTGCAAGAGCGTGCAGCATTGCTGGAGAGCCAAGGCGTCGCCAAAAATAGAATTGCTATTGATCCCGGTTTTGGGTTTGGTAAAAGTCTCGAGCACAACCTCAAGATGCTGGCCGATTTTGATCAATTCTCGCAATTAGGTTATTCGGTACTGGCGGGGATGTCTCGTAAATCGATGCTGGGTAAATTAACCGGTCGCGACACCAATGACCGGGTAGCACCTAGTGTGGCAGCCGCCATTCTGGCCGCCGATCGCGGGGCTCTTATCATCCGCGTCCATGACGTTCAAGAGACAGTTGACTCCTTGAAGCTCTGGGAAGCTATTCAGGAATCAGCTGATTAGTCGTATATCTACAAGTTTTATAATTAAGCCCATGAAAAAACAATACTTTGGTACTGATGGCATCCGCGGTGAAGTAGGGCAGTTTCCGATTGTTCCGGAGTTCATCACGCGTCTTGGCTATGCTGCAGGCAAGGTACTCAGTAGCCAAGCAAAGCCTGGCGAGCGCTGCAAGATTGTGATTGGTAAAGACACACGTGTTTCAGGTTACCTATTAGAGGCTGCTCTAGAGGCGGGCTTTGCTGCTGCTGGTGTTGATGTGATGTTGTGCGGCCCAATGCCAACCCCTGGGGTTGCTTACCTGACTAAAGCATTGCGTTTATCTGCAGGTGTTGTCATTTCTGCTTCACACAATCCTTATCAAGATAACGGTATCAAATTCTTCTCCGCAGAAGGCGGTAAATTAAGCGATGAATTTGAATTAGCTATTGAAGCCGAGCTTGCTAAACCGATGGGTTGTGTCAGCTCAAAAGAATTAGGCAAAGCATTTCGTATTGATGATGCTGCCGGTCGCTATATCGAATTTTGTAAATCCACTTTCCCGGGTGATCTCAATCTCAAAGGCATGAAGTTGGTTGTAGATTGTGCTCATGGCGCCGCATATCACATTGCCCCCCATGTCTTTCATGAGCTAGGTGCAGAAGTCATTTCGATTGGCGTTCAGCCCGACGGGCGCAACATTAATGATGGCTTTGGTGCTACAGCCCCAGCAGCATTAATTGCTAAGGTTAAAGAAACCAA
>JBJOEU010000160.1:0-3586 GCA_046049115.1 Pseudomonadota bacterium | reverse complement strand
GAAAATGCGAATGCCCAGTTGCTCGCCAAACAGCAGGTCCTTTTTGGCGCAGGTGATACCAGAAGAAATCTTGTGATCCAGGGGATTTCTGAAGAGGAGTTAAATGGTCTGGTTGGGCGGGTTTTCTATTTAGGGGGCATCGCATTCAAAGGCACCGAATTATGTGAGCCTTGTCAGCGACCAGCCAAGCTACTCAAAAGACCTGATTTCATGGGTGCTTTTGAGAATAGAGGCGGTCTCAGAGCAGAAGCGCTAGACTCGGGAACTATCAGCGATGGGGATTCGCTTACATACTCATCAGACCAAGAAAAATGATTACCTATACCGAACACGCAAGCATTACTCCAGAACAGGCGATCGACCTTTATATCCGATCCACTCTTGGGGAGCGGCGGCCCATCGATAACGTTGAAACCTTTGTTGCGATGCTTGCCAATGCAAATCTCATGATTTCTGCATGGGATGATGAAAAACTCATTGGGATTAGTCGTAGCCTGACAGACTTTGCCTATGTGGCTTATTTAGCCGACCTTGCTGTAGATGAACATTACCAACGGCAGGGAATAGGCAAGCAGCTGATTGAAGAAACTCAGAGGCGCTTAAAGCCTGGCTGCATGATTGTGTTACTTGCAGCTCCGAAAGCAAATTCTTACTATGAGCATCTGGGCTTTGAGCATAACCCACGTGCTTGGACCATGAAAAAATAATTCAACTTAATATTGCAATATGTCGACCACAAAACTCTGCCTCATTCGCCATGGTGAAACCAGCTGGAACACTGAAAGGCGCCTTCAAGGGCATACCGATATTCCCCTCAATACCAAAGGCGTCCTGCAGGCTCGCCAAATGGCCCAAGCGCTTCAAAATATAAAGCTGTTATTCGACGTTTTATATACCAGCGACCTCAAAAGAGCGGCCGATACTGCAAATGCCATTGTTGAGTTGTTTGGTGTAGAGGCAAAGGTGGATATTGCCTTACGAGAGCGCCACTTTGGCGCACTTCAGGGGCTCACGATTCAAGAGGCACCATTACTACAGCCTGTAATTTGGCAAGCTCATATTGCTCGTGACTTAGAGCATGAGCTCGAGGGCGGCGAGAGTATTACGCAATTTGCATTACGTGTTCAAACTACTTTAGACAAAATTCAAGAACAGCATTCAGGCAAAACGATTTTGCTAGTGAGTCATGGTGGCACGCTAGACATGATGTATCGAATTGCCAGCAAGCAAGCTTTAACGACTGAGCGGGTTGCTTCAGTGCCAAATGCCTCATTAAATTGGATTACTCATCGGCAGGGTGAAGGCTGGTCAGTCGAGAAATGGGCTGACATTCGCCACCTTGAAGATCCCGCCTTAGAAGGCGTTGACCTCTAAACAAAAAAATCACCCTGAGGTGACTTTTTGTATTCTTTGAAAGAGTTTACTTTCTAATATGAGCATGACGGGCAGCGTCTTGTGACATGCCCTCACCCTTTGGCTTACCTTCAAGCGCCTCTTTTTCAGCGGTAATTTCTTTGCGGCGTTCTTTGCAAGAACCAGCGATCTCCTGCAAAGCTTTACGGGCTCTTGCTGCAGAAGCTTTCACTCCTTTTCCGTGGAACTTTTCGTTCTCAGACTGGTAAACCTCAAAAGCAGCCATTAGCTTGTCATGATGGGACATGTTTTTCCTTATAAATTATTGAAATAATCGACCTAAGAAACACTTTAACCCAATCTAAGTAAATTACTTCAATTTATTGTAGCCAACGATCAATGATGGCTTTTAGCTTTTCTGGTCCGAGCTCAGCAAGGTAGAGATTGAAGTCATCACGCAGCTTAGAATCTTTTTTGAAGGCAAACCCGAGACTATCAAATCCAACAACTTGGTAGCTACTGCTAACCGGGAGATTTAAGGTTTTTTGGTAATTAACTAACATCACGTTATCAACAAATACCAAATCTACATTACCGTTTTGTAATGCAAGTAAGGCTTCAGTTGGTGATGGGTATAGCTTTACCTGCTCAACTGAGTAATAACCTTTTGGCTGCAATACATTTTTTACATAATCATCAAATACGCTTCCCGTTGGATAGGCAATAGTGTATTTACTCAGCTGTGACAAATCAGTTATTTTGATATTACGGTTTTTTAAACCAATCAACTGCCAAGTGCTAGTGAAATACGGATTAGAAAAATCCATTACTTCCTTGCGCTTATCTGTAATAGAGATTCCAGAGAATGCAACATCAGCCTGGCCACTGGTTACTGCCCCCAGCATGCCAAGCCAATCATAGGCAGTTACTTTAAATGTGCATCCTCGTGACTTGCAGTAGCCCTCAAATATCTCTAAGTCTATGCCTGAATATTTCCCATCTTTTTCAAAAAGCATTGGCGGGATCGCGGGCGATATGGCAACCTTAATGAGCTTGGATGGCTCTTCTTTAGAGCATCCACTAAGAAGAAGTAGGCCAAGCAACAAAGCAGTAAGGATGCGTTTCAGTTTCATAGTTTTTTCATGATTGATTTGTTTCAATGATCTTATCAAGAATTGAATCTATCAACATCATCAGAGCATTACTTTTGAACTTTGCATTTTTTAGAGCTTAGGGCAAATAAAAAACCCCGCATGCACGGGGTATTTTATTTAGCTGCAACTTGCTCATTACTTAGTGCGACTTTTGGTTGCCTTAGGTGTCTGGCTAAATTGACCTTGTGCACTCTTTATTGCAGTTTCTACACTTTTCTCAAAGTTTGCAAAAGCATCTTGGGTGCTTGTACGTACTTGGTCAAAGTTTTGCATTGCCGTATCGAATGCGGATGTAAAGGCGCTGACATATGCCTCTGACCCGGCTGGCGCCTTTGATGTCGCAGCAGCAACAAAGCTCTTTAAATCATCCTGTGATTGTTCGATAGCAGCTTCTACAGCCTCAACTAGCTCTTGGTTACCACGACGCAGCACTGCAGCAACTTTTTTCTGATACGAGGCTACCTCAGCAACAGCCTCTTGTACTTCTGGGCTTTGCAGCAGATCTAACGCTGCTTTTGCATCTTTGCCTTTCATTAACTCGGCTGCTTTAGCTTGTGCACTTGCAACAGCCTGTTGTGCAGCTTGGTAATTGATTTCCGCTAATTCTTGAGCATTTTCAAGTGCTGTTTGGCCTAGTGCACGAGCATTTTCTACGGATTTAGTTTGGTTTTCTGCAAATTGATTTTTGAACATGATTTTTCCCATTAATTGGTTATTTGTTGCACTGCACCATATTAATAGCTTATTTCAGGCTTAGCAAGGAATTTTTGCTGCAAAGCAACATATCCATACCTGGCGGGCAAAATTCATCTGTTAAAAAATCAGGCGGCTCTATTTTTTAAATAGTGAATCACCCAAGCTGGGTCGCTGTCGCTCGGAAAGATGGGGTAGTGAACGGCCTCGATCACACCATTATTTGCAATCAGGGTGATGCGCTTTAATAGCGTCATTCCAGCAGCAACAAAGGTGGGCAAGCGCAAAGCTTGCTGAAATCGATAATCTTCATCACTTAGCACCGGAAATGGCAAATGCAAACGATCAGCCATCTCTTGTTGATATTCAGTAGATTGCACGCTCAA
>JBJOEU010000159.1:0-3589 GCA_046049115.1 Pseudomonadota bacterium | reverse complement strand
CGCTCTAAGCTTTTTAAGCTAGGAATTTCTTGTTTTGATTTTGTATTGGTATCGCTCATGTCCATCTCCTGACTGTTTTTTTAGATGGACGAAACCGGGTGACGGTCTGATGGAAAACTCCCCACGCCAGCATTACCTGGATCGGGTTATAGGGTCTTTCTCAGCGCCTTGAAGTAAAAATCACTCAAAGGGCACCCCTGCTTCATCCTTAGATCTTATTTAACCACGAAATGCCTCGAGGCAGGGTGACCAAAATCAAGCACTTAAATCCAATTCGAAGGATTTAGCTTACTCTGGCCTTACGCAAAATGAAATCCGCAGTCACAAATGCGGCATCGCTGGTGAATTCATCGGCCAAAATGCGGGCCGCAGCCTCTGAAAGCGTGATTTCAATAAAACCGCTCACTTCCCCGTCATGATTTGTGGGTACAAAGTTATCCGCCAGTTCTAGGTCATATATATAGAGCTGCTCATCATGAAATCCCCGTCCTAGTATGGGGCGGCGCATGTGGATACGACCCACAGGCTCAATTTGATCGGAAATCTGGGGTGGTACGCCTGCTTCTTCCCATAACTCCCTGCGGGCATTTACCCAAGGGGTCTCATCGGCCCCAATACCGCCTGCCGCCAGATTATCGAGACGGCCAGGATCGGTAGCCTTGGTTTCGCTACGTCGCCCAAGCCACAGCTTACCGGCCTTGGTATAGCCATTAACGTGGGTCGCCATGCTGCGAAAGCCAAAGGCGCGGAAGGCAGAGCGTTCCAGGCGAAAGTATTCATGCCCATTTTGTTCAATCCAAGCAAAATCCTCATTCCGCCAACCTGGGATGAGCCCACCTTGGCGCATCCGATCAGCCAATTTCGAGAGACTTTCTGAGAGCGCTACAGGTCTTGCAGGTTGAATAGTCAAGCGGTCGTGGCCGATTTCGACATGTGAAATCGGATTTTTCGCTAAAGACTCTTGAACAAAGATCGTGAAATCGGGGTTAAGGTGCCCAATAACCTGTCCAGGCGTGTGGCCACCCAAGAAATGGATGGGTAAGTAATCTGGTGGAGCTGGTCTTGCCGTATTTTGGAGTAATTCCTCTAAGGCTGCGATAGTGCTTGATGTGAGCTTGGTGGTGAGCTTGTTCATGCTGGGAGTGTAAGAGAAATTAAAAAAATTCCAAAAAATTGCTCTAAAAATCTATCAATGAATTGCAATTGTCAACAACTGTTTACGTACATTTTTCTTTGAGGTAGATGCTCATAAATTAAGCAAGCTAGGTCACTCTATACAAATCTACGACTTACGAAAACTTTTGGGTATTTATCCACACAAGCTGTGGATAAGTTCTGATGGAGAAGTGGTCCCGCCGACAGGAATCGAACCTGTATCCCACGCTTAGGAGGCATGTGCACTATCCATTGTGCTACGGCAAGATTGGAAAAAAAGTAAAACGCTTTATAAAAAAGATGCTAGTGCAGACTGCATTATCCACCGATTACCAGCCACACAGTGCCCACACTTGATTAGTGATTGCGATCGTGAGCTCCGGCGCAAAGTATGCAGAGAAAATAATTCCCAGCAACACTGCCATGAGGGTGTAAGAAGCGAAGCGTGCTGTGGAAATCTTCATTAAAAAATTAAGCAATAGCCGGGCGATGAATTGCCCGCTCTTTTACAGGCAAATTGATTAAAAATGCAAACACACCTAAGGCAATCGAAATATTCCAAACGATCAGATATGAGCCGGTACGATCAAATAGATAGCCACCAAAATAAGCCCCACAGAAGCTGCCAAGTTGATGGGAGAAGAACACTAAGCCAGATAGCATAGAGAGGTACTTCACGCCAAAAATCTGCGCAACGATGGCATTGGTTAACGGGATAGTCGACAGCCACAAGAAGCCCATGACGGCTGCAAAAATATAGGTAGTAGTTGGGCTCAGGGGTAGATAGACAAATGCAATGACCGCCACAGACCTGCTGATATAGATGCCCGATAAAAGGTAGCGCTTTGGCAAGCGTTGCCCCATGATCCCAGCAGCATAGGTGCCAAATATATTAAATAGACCAATTAATGCGAGGGCGGTAGTGGCAACAAAAGGTGCACCCACTTCGGGATACATCTTGGATAAATCTTTTAGATAGGGCGCCAAATGAACTGCAATAAATACCACCTGAAATCCACAAACAAAATAACCTAAAGTAAGTAATCTAAAACTGGGATTACCCATCGCCTCTTTTAAAGCTTCTTTGATAGTTTGATTGCTACCTTGCTGCATATTTTTGGCATCGGGTTCGCGTAACATAAACGCAATCGGAATCATCAGACTCGCCATGAGTGCCAGTGCGAGTAGCGCATCATTGGCGCTAAAGTTTGATAGCAAACCTTGCTCAACAGGAATCATTAAAAATTGTCCGAATGATCCGGCTGCTGCAGTGACGCCCATTGCCCAAACTCTTTTTTCAGGTGCAACGTTACGAGCTAAGATTCCGTAAACCACGCTATAGGTAGTTGCAGTTTGTGCAAGCCCAATTAGCAATCCACCCGCAAATGTAAAACTCAAAGCATCTGTAGAGACTGCCATGCCAGCTAAACCTAATGCATACAGTATCCCCCCGGCAATCATGATTTTGAGTGCGCCGTAACGATCAGCTAGCGCTCCTGCAATAGGTTGAACTGCGCCCCAAATCAAATTTTGTAAGGCGATAGTCAGAGCAAAGGTTTCTCGCCCCCAACCATTGGCAGAAGTGATGGGTAGGTTAAACAGCCCAAATCCATGGCGTATACCCATTGAAAAAGTCACCATCAAGCCACCAAAAATCAACACTTGTCTCAGAGTTAACTTTTGACTTGAGTGGCTTGTAAACATAGTTTTTTTAAGTAATGCCTTTTATCTTCAGATCGGCAATGGCTTGAGGACTGAGGTTTAAACGCTCAAGGAGAATCTCCTCTGTATGCTGTCCCAAGGTAGGTGGCGCCATACGGACTTCAACGGGAGTTTCTGACAAGCGCATTGGGCTGGCAACAAGCTTCATCACGCCTGCCGTGGGATGTGGAACCTGAATTTGGACGCCACGAGCCTTGACTTGTTCGTTCTCAAAGACTTCTTCAAAGTTATTGATTGGTCCGCAAGGTACATTTGCTGCCTCTAAGAGGCTGATCCACTGCGCCTTAGTTTTCCGGCGCGTCATGATTTCTAGTAATGAAATTAATGACTTACGATTCTCAACGCGCAGGGGATTATTAATATAGAGAGGGTTTTGGGCCAAATGGGCCTCACCGCCTGCAGTTACGAAGTGCTTAAATTGACCATCATTACCCACGGCCACAATGATCCAGCCGTCTGAGGTCGGGAAGGTTTGGTAGGGAACAATGATGGGGGAGGCATTACCCCATCGACGGGGTACTTTATCTGAGCATAAGTAGGCGCTTGAAACATTCGCCATCACAGCAATTTGAGTATCTAGGAGGGCCATATCGATATATTGACCCTGACCGGTCACTTCGCGATGGCGAAGGGCGGCGTTAATTGATAGTGCCGCCCACAGGCCCGCCGTCAAATCCGCGATCGGTACGCCGACGCGGTGCGGCTCGCCGCC
>JBJOEU010000158.1:0-3664 GCA_046049115.1 Pseudomonadota bacterium | reverse complement strand
CCATAAATAATGCCGGCGGTCGGGAAATCTGGTGCCGGAATGATCTCAATTAACTCATCGATCGTGCACTCTGGGTTGTGTAATACGTGTAAACAGGCTGTAACCACCTCATCTAGGTTGTGAGGAGGGATATTGGTAGCCATACCCACGGCAATGCCTGAACTGCCGTTAATCAGCAAATTAGGCACTTTTGCAGGAAGAATCAGGGGTTCTTTCTCGCTACCGTCGTAATTTGGCCCGAAATCTACTGTTTCTTTGTCCAAATCGGCCAAAAGCTCATGGGCGATCTTACGAAGGCGGATCTCGGTATATCGCATTGCAGCAGCGTTATCGCCGTCTACAGAGCCGAAGTTACCCTGTCCGTCAACCAGCATATAGCGCAGAGAGAAGTCCTGAGCCATTCGAACAATCGTGTCATACACCGCAGAATCGCCATGTGGATGGTATTTACCGATCACATCGCCAACTATACGGGCAGATTTTTTGTAAGCGCGGTTCCAATCGTTGTTTAATTCATACATCGCAAATAAGACCCGGCGATGAACCGGCTTGAGGCCGTCACGTACGTCTGGCAGGGCTCTGCCGACAATGACGCTCATTGCGTAGTCCAAATAGGACCGCCGCATTTCGTCTTCTAGGGATATTGGTAGTGTTTCTTTAGCGGCTTGTTCCATTTAGAAATAATATCATTTTGATGACTGATAGCCCCTATGCTAAGATTCTGTCAGTTTGTACGAAATTGAGATGTGTCGCTTTGCGGTTTTTTGCTTCAAAGTAGGGCGAATTACATTTAAGTTTGACTTTAATTAAAAAAGATTTTTGAGGACTAAAAATGAACAAAACCCTAAAACTGGTACTTGCTGGCGTAATTTCTGTTGCTGCAACTGCTACTTCCGCCCAAAACGTTGACAATTGGGTCAACTCAAGCGGTTTATCCTGGAAAAACGGCGACGGCACATTGTGCTGGCGTGATGCTAGCTGGACTCCTGCTACTGCTGCAAAGGGTTGCGATGGCTTCCTAGCACCTAAAGCTGCTGCTACTTCTGGTGTTAGCCAGAGCAAGATCACTTTGCAAGCTGACACACTTTATGACTTCGACAAAGCTACATTGAAGGCAGAAGGTCAAGCAACTTTAGACAAAATTGCTAAAGATTTAAGCAAAATCAAATTAGAAGTAATTATTGCTGTTGGTAACACTGATAGCGTTGGTACTGATGCTTACAACATGGCTCTCGGCCAGCGTCGTGCTCAGTCAGTTAAAGCTTACTTAGTAAGCAAAGGTGTTGACGGTAGCCGTATTTACACAGAATCAAAAGGCAAGAGCAATCCAGTTGCAAGCAATGCAACTGCTGAAGGCCGCGCTAAGAACCGCCGCACCGACATCGAAGTTGTTGGTACAGCTGCAGTTAAGTAATTCTTCTTACTTGTAAAAAAGCCCGGTTCTGCCGGGCTTTTTTATTTCCGCTATATTCGTAATTCATTTATCTCAACGCGCTTCCCGCGCCTCTACTCCTATGAACGTCGATCAATCTGAAATCGCTAAATTTAGCGCCCTAGCCCATCGCTGGTGGGATCCCCAAAGTGAATTCAAGCCTTTGCATGCCATTAATCCCCTGCGCCTAAATTGGATCAAGTCTTATGTTGATCTTCAGGGCAAGAAGGTGCTGGATGTGGGTTGCGGTGGCGGAATTCTAGCGGAGTCGATTGCCCAGTCAGGCGCCGATACCTGCGGCATCGATTTATCCGAAAAAGCCCTTAAAGTCGCTGAGTTGCATGCGCTAGAGGTAGGCGCCACCCTCAAATACCGCTCTATTTCAGCAGAGGCGCTAGCTGAAGAGGAGTCTGGACAATACGACGTTGTTACCTGCATGGAGATGCTTGAGCATGTCCCAGACCCAGCCTCCGTGGTTCAAGCCTGCGCAAATCTCTGTAAGCCTGGTGGCACCCTCTTTTTTAGCACTCTAAACCGCAATCCAAAGTCCTACTTATTTGCCATTATTGGCGCTGAATATATTTTGCGATTGCTCCCCAAGGGCACCCATGAATACGCCAAATTCATTAAGCCCTCCGAATTAGTCGAATTTACCCGTCGCGCTGGATTAGACATGCTCGGCATGAAGGGGATGACATACAACCCCATCACGCAAGTCTATAAATTGGGGGAAGATGTGGATGTGAACTATATGATTGTTGTGCGCAAATGAGTAGCGGGTTAGTAAGCCCTTACAAGGGCATCTTTTTTGATTTAGATGGCACCCTTGCTGACACAGCTCCAGACCTTGTAGCTGCCGCCAATCAACTCCTCATCACCCGCAATCTACCGCCCATGCAATATGAGGTGTTGCGCCCCCGTGCTTCTGCAGGGGCTCGTGGACTTATTAGTGGGGCATTTGGGATTGATACCGATCACCCCGATTTCATTCCACTTCGAGATGAGTTCTTCTCAAACTATGAAAAAGCGCTACTGGTCAACAGCGTCATTTTTGATGGCGTCGATCACTTGCTGGATCAATTGGATGGTGCAAAGCTACCTTGGGGCATTGTTACCAATAAAAGTGAGCGCTTTACCAATCCTCTAACCGAATTAATGGGCCTGCGCCAAAGAGCAGCATCCACAGTTTCTGGTGATACCACTCCACATTCCAAACCCCATCCTGAGCCTATCTTGCACGCAGCTAGACTCGCCAACATCGACCCTAGCAAATCGGTCTATGTCGGCGATGACATTAGAGACATCGTGGCAGGCAAAGCTGCGGGTATGAAGACCATCGCAGCAGCCTATGGCTATTGTGGCTGCGAGGAGCCTCCAGAGGCCTGGGGCGCAGATTATCTCGTATATCACCCAAAAGAATTACTCCAAATCATCTTCCCGCAGTAGGGAGATAAAAAGATAATCAGCAATTTAGGGGTAAGCGCCTTAAAATAGAGCTTCCAATGCATGAACTCCGGGGTCGACATGGTTTCGACGTGGATTACAAAGCATCAAGGGCATACCGAGGACCCGTTATCTCGTAAATCAATGGGAATGTAATAACTGCAAACGACGAACGTTTCGCACTAGCCGCTTAATTGCGGTTGCCCCTGAACTGATTCTCTCTTGGGTCAGCTAGCGCAAGCTAGGTCAGGGTCATTTACAAGAGATAAGATCATTTCATGTCACGGGGAATGATTCGAAAACTAAGTGAATCGCCAGCGTGGAACATGTCAGTCTGTGACTAGCTAGCTAAATTAAATGATATGACTAAGTATGTAGAACTTGTTGTAGAGGATTTGCGGACGCGGGTTCGATTCCCGCCGACTCCACCATTTTGTAGTACGTAACAGTCTAACGCCACCCACTAGGGTGGCGTTTTTCTTTGCAGACATTAATCTGGCTTAATATTTCTTTGTGTAACTAAAGACCTCCATTTGGCCATGTCATCCCTTATATATTTTGAAAACTGCTCAGGGCTGCCGCCAACGACCTCCATCCCCATATCAGCAAACCTTTGCTTGATATCGGATTGGGACAAAATGTCATTAACGTCCCTATTTAAGCGATCAACTATTCTTGTCGGCAGCTTTGCTGGACCAACTAAACCAAACCAGGTGTACACCTCAGTATTGGGATAACCCAATTCACCAAGTGAGGGGACATCAGGCAGTAAAGTAGATCGGGTTGATC
>JBJOEU010000157.1:0-3675 GCA_046049115.1 Pseudomonadota bacterium | reverse complement strand
GTGATTAATCTGCTGCAGCATGTTGCTGTTAGCAAACTCTGAGTAAAAGCTAATGCAAGCATTTGACCTATTCGCCGTCCTGCCGGAACTCGTTTTACTAGTAGTTGCCTGCCTCTTGCTGGTGGCCAGTGTTTATGTACCAGAGCGTCAGCCAGCAACTCCTGGAGTAGAGCAAGATATATTCCACACGCCACGTGGCGTTGGTTTTGTTTACTTTTTCACCATCATCTTGTTGGTGTACTTGATCTTTGCATTTATGGGTCGCATGGGAGATGTATCCATCGTGGCCATGAATGGCTTATTTCAGTCAGATCCTATCTCAAACCTTTTGAAAGCTTGTTCATGTGCTGCGGTATTAGTGAGCTTGGTGTATTCAAAGCAATATCTGACTGATCGCGCATTGTTCCGCCCTGACTTTATTGTCTTGGTTTTGCTAGCCTTGTTAGGTCAATTTGTATTAATCTCCGGTGCAAACCTGCTCACACTCTACTTGGGTCTTGAGCTCATGGCTTTGCCAACGTATGCTTTAGTGGCGATGCGTCACAGTAACGAGAAGAGTGTTGAAGCGGGCATTAAGTACTTCATTCTTGGCGCCTTAGCTTCCGGTTTCTTGCTCTATGGCATGTCTATGTTGTATGGCGTCACTGGTTCGCTCGATTTAATTGAGATCTTCAGAACAGTAGCTGATCCCCGTGTGAATCATTTGGTGATGGCTTTCGGTTTGGTGTTTATTGTCTCTGGCTTGGCCTTTAAGTTGGGGGTTGTACCGTTTCATATGTGGGTACCTGATGTATACCAAGGCGCTCCAACAGCAGTAACTTTAATGATTGCAGCTGCACCTAAGCTAGCCGCTTTTGCCCTGCTATTTAGACTCTTAGTAAATACACTGTTGCCGCTGATGGGTGATTGGCAGCCAATGCTGGTGATCCTTGCTGTTCTATCCTTGGTAGTAGGAAACGTCACCGCTATTGCGCAAACCAATATCAAGCGGATGCTGGCTTATTCTGCGATTGCGCAAATGGGCTTTGTATTGCTGGGCATGTTATCCGTATTTGATGATCATGCATTTAGCGCATCGATGTTCTACGTCATCACCTATGTATTAACCACCCTAGGTAGCTTCGGCCTCATCATGATGTTGTCACGCAAAGGTCATGATTGTGAAACGATTGACGACTTGAAGGGTTTGAATAAGCGCCACCCTTGGTTCGCCTTTATTGGCTTAGTCATGATGTTCTCTCTGGCTGGTATTCCGCCAACAGTGGGTTTTGCTGCCAAACTGGGTGTACTTGAAGCGCTAGTGGATGGTGAGCATACCTTCTTAGCAATTATTGCGGTGATCGCTTCTTTAATCGGCGCCTTCTACTACCTGCGAGTGGTTAAGGTGATGTACTTTGATGAGCCAAAAGAAGAGCATGCTGCTGAGATTTCTGGTTCTGGCTTTGCGCGTGGACTGTTGAGCTTGAATGCAATATTGGTTCTCGCTTTAGGAGTCTTCCCAGCCAGCCTAATGGCGATTTGCTTAGATGCAATGCGTCGTACTTTATTGGGCTCATAGGCTAAATTATCAATCAGCTAGCGATATAAGCTCCTTATAGGAGCCTTTTTCTTTGCTGTCATCTTGATTTTGTATGATGGATGCTCAATTAAAGAAAGATGCACGATGACTGAAAAATCATTTAAAGACCTACCCATCGGCGATGCCCATTTGAGGGAAGAGCGCTTGTCCAGTGAGGATATTTATGGCGGCATCTTTTTGAACATGAAGCGCGATCAAGTCAGTCTGCCAGATGGAAATCAGGCGGTACGTGAATATCTGACGCACCCTGGCGCAGTCGCTATTTTGGCGCTCTTAGATGATGGCAGGGTATTGATGGAGCGCCAATATCGCTACCCGATTGCCAAGGCCTGTATTGAGATTCCTGCAGGTAAGCTGGAAATTGGTGAAGATCGATTGCTTTGTGCCAAACGAGAGCTTGAGGAAGAGACGGGCTATTCTGCAAGTAAATGGAGCTTTATTCGTCGCATCCATCCGGTGATTTCCTATTCGACGGAATTTATTGATATCTATCTCGCCGAAGGTTTAGTGTCTGGCAAAAGCCATTTAGATGATGAAGAGTTTTTAGACGTATTTGCCGCACCTCTAGAGCAATTATTAGAGTGGGTAGAGCAGGGAGAGATTACGGACGTCAAAACAACCATTGCGACATATTGGTTGGATCGCTATCGTCGTGGTTTAGCAAGTCCAGAGCCTATCTCGGGGTAATTCAACAATCCCTTAAAATAGAGCTATTGAATTTGGCATTTTTGCCCCTATATAGATCTTATGAAAGTTTATAACCTCGCTTGTCCTCTGTCTCATCGCTTTGAGGGCTGGTTTGCCTCTGAGGAGGATTGCCTTGCTCAACAAGATAAGGGAATGCTGGCGTGTCCTATTTGCGATAGTACTGAGATTACTCGTATGCCATCGGCACCCCACATTGCTAAATCAGGCTCCGGTAAAGATATCCCGACTTCAACTGAACTGACTGTTGCTAGTTCAGCCAAAACTGACCATGCTGGTGTCAGCGGCACATTGAGTGGCGATGTTGTTGCTTTGACTGGTAGCGATCATTCTCAGTTAGAGGCTCAGGTGCAGGCAGCTTTTTTAAAAGGCATGCGTGAATTAATGGGTAAATCCGAAGATGTGGGAAGCTCTTTTGCAGAAGAGGCTAGAAAGATTCATTACAAAGAGTCACCCGAGCGTAGTATTCGTGGTCAAACTACTCTTGACGAAGCTGAGGCTTTGCGCGACGAGGGGATTGAGGTGATGGCAATGCCCGCGATGCCTGCTTTGAAAAACACCTTGCAATAGCCAGCACCCCTCTAATTCCCCTATACTTGATGAGGATCCAGAGTCTGGATATCACCATTTATTAGGATAGGAGATGTACCCATGAAACGCTTTTTTCTAGCATTGTTTGCAGCTGTTCTAGCGCTCACGATTGTGGCTTGCTCCAAATCCTCAGATACCAAAGAAATTAAGGTTGCCGTATCGCCTGCATCCCCGCCAATGTTATTTGATGACAAGGGTCAGATCGTTGGCGTTGATATGGATATTTTCCAGGGCTTCTGTCAGTCGCGTGGGTGCACTTTAAAGGTAACACCATATGATTGGGCGGGAATGTTGGGTGCCGTCTCTAGTGGTCAGGCTGATGTGGCTTTCTCAGGAATTTCGATTACCGATAAGCGTAAAGAGGTAATGGATTTTTCTCAGCCTTACTATGACAACGCTTGGCACCTTGTGAGTATGAAGAGCAAAAATATTCAGATCACTGATTTGAATCAACTCAAGAAATACTCTATCGGCTACCCACGTGGCATGGCATACGATGACCTGATTAAGAATGAGTTAGAGCCAAAGGGCTACTATTCATTAAGCAAGGTTAAGCTCTATCCCTCGTACGCAGAAGTGATTACTGATCTGCAAAATGGTAATTTAGATCTCGCCTTTATTGAGGAGCCGGTATTTCTCAATTATGAAAATAAACTGCAGTTACCAATTCAGAGTAGCTATGTATTTAAGGGTTTTGATAAGCTGGGTTTTGCTTTTGCTAAAGGCTCTAAGCTACGCGATGATTTTGATAAATACCTCAATGAACTGGGCCCAGAAAAAATCAAAGCCATTCTAGATAA
>JBJOEU010000156.1:0-4436 GCA_046049115.1 Pseudomonadota bacterium | reverse complement strand
TTACTAGTGAGTAATTCAAATAGATGGGACTGAGCCTCCACAGGAATGCCAGGGCCATTGTCAATGATCAGTATTTGAACGCCTCCAGAAACGCCAGAGCACGCTATCTGCAAGGTCCTAGGCTTGATGCCTGAATCCGCAAGCGCTTGAGTGGCATTGTTAATTAAATTGAGGAGCACTTGCTGAATTTCTGCTCGGTTGACATTGGCCCATGCGCCTGACGCGAGCCTGAGGACAACCTGGATATTTTTTGATGCAGTTTCAGGCTGAGTAATCTTCAAAACAGATTCAATTAATTCACCAAGCTCGGTTTGTTCTGCGCCCACCTTTTTATCGGAAAAGATGGACCGCAGTGACCGAATAATATTTGACGCCCTCTGATTATCAGACAGCAGTGCGGATAAGATCTCTTGATTCTGGTCGAGGCTTAAACTTCCCTCGGCAAGTTTCTTTTGTAAGAATTGGATATTCAAATTTGAAGCGCCCAAAGGTTGATTGAGCTCATGAGCAATCGAAGCAGACAAGGCCCCAGTCGCAACTGTTTTATTAGCTTTGAGAAGTCGGGATATCAAGCCCTCCCGCTCAAATAGCAGCGCCTTGATTTCATCATTCTCAGCCCTAGATTTTGCATTTGCTAAGGCAACTTTTTCTGCCCAATAACCACCTAGCGCAATATAAGAGAGTGTGTTGATCACTAACTGGGCAATGGTGAGCAGAATCAACAGCTGTGGAATTTGCTCCACCTGACTAATAGTAAAACCGGTTGAAGCTAGAACCCCCAGACGCCCTAATGCAAAAAGAAGCTCGACGGCAGTTGCGTATTGCAGATACATTAATTGCCGGGAGAGCTCTAAACCTCTTTTTTGTCTGAGTATCGCAATTTGCCATGAGAAGAATATGACAGCTATTACACACATAAATATGGTGCGGATCTCATAGCTTCCATCAATGCGAAGATACTCAAAGGTCGGCACAAAAATAATGGCGGAGAGTGCAAAGCCATACTGCAAACGCTTGCTCACTGGTCCAATCAAAGATTGACAGAACAAAAGCTGAAAAATAGCAGCAATGTAAAAAAGAGAATTGGCTATCGTGAAATTAAATTCGGGCTTTTGTAGATCCTGGATGACGAGAATGCCACCACCGAAGATTAACAAGGCAACCACATTAATCATCAATGAACCCATCCAGTATCGATTTGGTCTGAGCTCACCCTGAGAGCGATGATAGTGATAAATGCCCAATAACAAGCCTAACTGAATCGTGGCTAGGATAAAGAAATAAAGGGCGATCAAGAGCTTCATACCGTCTATCGTACAACGATCATCGTTCTAGACAATCATGACCCACTCTACTGAGTCAGACTAAGCATGCCGCCGCTGAATATCAGGTAGAAAAAGTAAAGTGCGCCCAAAAAGATCAAGGAGCCAATCACATACTGCGGATAACGAATTCCTTGTTCTGGCATGCCCTGTTTTTTACCATTCACCATGGATCTGACGAGATTCTGCTTCTCGATCAAGCTCATACCAATTGCCGCAATGATATGAACAATAACTAAGCCAAGAGTCAAGCTGGCAAGCACTTCATGAGCCTCTGATACGAAGTTACCCAAAAACTCTTTAACCGATAGATAGCCCGTTAAGCCAATCAATAGCATGAGTAACATCAGCGCAAACATCACCAAACCACCCGCTGGATTGTGACCCACATCGTGATGAGGATGGCCACGTAACATGGCCATAAAATGACCAATGACTGCCCGAGGACTTTTGAGAAATTGACTAAATCTGGCGTAACGAGTGCCAATTAAGCCCCATACCAATCGAATCAGAACCAGTAGGCATGCGGTATATCCGAACGCATAGTGAATCAATGCCCAGCGCTCACTTTCTGAGCTGAGCCAAGCACCTGCAAAACAAATCACCAGTAGCCAATGAAATACCCTCACCGGCATATCCCACACCATAATGGCTTGCCTCACCCTACCCGTAGCACCAACTGTGTCATTTAGGGGATTGTTCATTGCGCTGGGATCTTAATATTGTTCTCACTAAAAATGCCTTTAGTAGCATCGATGTGACACGCTCCACAGTTGGCAGGGCTCTTGATGCTCGCTCGTTTCCATACGTCTGCTCTCACCTCATCGTGCTTACGAATAAACCAAGATGTTTTGGTGATGCGGTTTTCTGGTGCAATCTCACCGTACTTTTGTCGAGTAGCCGCATTCTGAAACAACCAAGTTGTAATTTCAGTCTGAGTCTTTGAATCCAAGCTGGCATCGGTACCGAAGTGCTCTGATAGGCTAGACATGACATTCTTCCAACTCTGCTGACTTAAGAGCGCTGGCGGATAGGCCATATGGCAACTTGCGCACTCAGCCTCGTAAGAAGCTGGTGCGTCGGCAGGCATTGTCATTTTTGCTGCGAATGTGGATGATGACACCAAAATAAAAGTGGTGGCAATCAATATCTTTTTTTTCATTTTGCTGGGATTCATTTAACTGCCATTAACCAAGAGAGGACATCTGCTTTTTCTTGCGCGCTGCAGTCCCTGCCAAGCACATCATTGCAATTACGCTTGAACCATTTTTCTGCTTTGGCCTCATCAGTAAAGCGGACGGGGTTGGCACTGGGTGCCAATGGCTTAATTACTTTTCCAGTAACTATGTGTTTAGTGTCGTGATTTGGGGGATTTTCATGGCAGGATGCACAGCTCCATTCCTTATCGTGCTTAGCATTAAAGAACTGCTCTCCACGAGTCGGCGATGCCTTACCCGATTGAGATTCATAAGATTTCAGCAAGTCTTGTGGCGTTGCTGCGCCAACTGCAAGGGCCACACCCATTAATACCAATCCCGAGAGTAATTTCAAAAGCATATGCACTCCTATTGATGCCATTAATCAAGTATGTACCTTTTAAAAGACTGAAGATTGCGATAGATCAATAAATAGTGCGAAATTAAGCCTCTTTTAACGGAATTAGCCCTGTAAATTCATTCTGATTAATAACATGAGTAATACAATCACCATAATTGTTAAAACAATCAGATTTATCAATTACCCCATTACCGCCCATAGGTAATGAGATTCAATTTATTAAGGATTAATACTGTTATGAAAAAAATTATCATTGTTGTTGTTCTTGCTGCTATTGCCGCCGGCGCCTACTTCATGCTCAACAAGCCAAAAGCCCCTGTAGCTGCAGTAGCTGCTCAAGAGGCTGCCCTCATTTATGACGGTGAAGTGATCAAGATTGATGCTGCAACACGCACTGTTACCCTCAAAAACCAAGATGGCGAAACTTCCATCGTTGCTGGTCCAGAAGTAAAGAACTTTGCTGAAATTAAAGTTGGCGACCGTTTTGATGTTGTGTATGAAATGGCTGTTGCTATTGAATTGGTTAAAGTGAAAAACCCAGGAGCGCCAAGCGAGCAAGTTACTACTAGCACTGCTACTGCACCACAAGGTGACAAGCCAGGCATCATCACTACCAACACAATTACTGCCACTGCCAACGTTGAAGCGATTGATGCAACTAAAAATAATGAAAGACATCGCTGTGAATGAGCAAGTTAGAGTGGTTTACACAGAAGCGATTGCTGCTGTAGTGAGCGCACCAGCTGCTAAGAAGTAATGCACTAATCCTTTCTAGCAACTAGAAAGACAAAACCCCAGCAAGTGATTGCTGGGGTTTTTGTTATTAATGCCCCTGCTAATTGCCACAAAACCAGACGTTTAGCTCTCGAACCATTAGCGCACCCCTTCTTATTTATTGCCAATGAAGGAGTCCATTCCCTCCACACTCAATACACCACCTAAGGCCTGCAGCACTCTCAGAATATTTTCCAATCTGAGGGTGGATTTGCCAGCCTCTAGCTCAACAATAAACCTGACCCCGACATTGGCGGCTAGCGCCAATTGCGGTTGAGTTAGCTTGAGTCGCCTGCGTGTCTCACGCACCAAACGACCTAGATCTAAAGAGTTTTGAATTAGTGTGCTCATAAATGTTTCCTGATCGGGAAATTTTTCCTCGGGAATGTTCAACTTCAACTTGCCATGGGATTCTGATCGAGTATCAGCAATTTGCAGATACAAATTTCAACCATGAATAAGGAAAGCATTATGAATACCAATCCAATCCAGAATACTCAGATTACCTTGATGAGAATTCCCCAAATATTGAAAGTGATGCCAGTATCAAAGTCAAAATTTTGGCTTATGGTGCAAAAAGGTGAATTTCCCAAACCCATCAAAATAGGAAGATCTTCTTTCTGGACTGTTAAACAGGTCCAGGCCTTCATAGAAGAAAAGATTGAGCAGTCAAGCTAAGGGGATAAAAAAAGAGCCCCGTAGTTAGGGGCTCTGATGTTGTATATGGCGGAAGAGGTGAGATTCGAACTCACGGAGGACTTTCATCCTCGCCAGTTTTCAAGA
>JBJOEU010000155.1:0-4487 GCA_046049115.1 Pseudomonadota bacterium | reverse complement strand
AATGGCAAAGATGAATTGGTCTACTATTACAAAACTAATGCATTAGGGCAAAAGCTAGTGTTAGATAAGTACGTCAAACGCCTAATTTTTATTCAGCCTGACCGCCTGTATAAGCGCACTATTCGGCTGATTAAAGTAGATGGGCAGCCTATTGAGGTGATGAGTGATCCCTTTTCACGCTTCCCAGAACAAACGGCCATTACTTTTGAAAATAAAGATGAAGTCTTGAAGAAGCTCTTTTTAGCTAAGAAGATTGAAGTTTTTGTACGCTACAACCGGGATGACAGTATCAACACTTTCCAAATTCAGTAATTTGATGATGTTGGCTGGTGTCTGTAGGTAATGTATCCATGCTGCAGTAGGTAAACTAGGGTTATTGCTCTTTACACTCGGGACCCCCATTTGGACTTCTCTTATCTCCTAGATCTATTTCTTCATCTCGACAAAAACTTAGCCCTAGTAGCTAATGAGTGGGGTGTGTGGATATACGCACTGCTTTTTGCCATTATTTTTGTAGAAACCGGTTTCGTGGTGATGCCATTTTTACCTGGGGACTCTCTATTATTTGTAGCAGGCGCTATTGCTGCAGTGGGTGGCTTAGATTTATGGATACTGATGGCTTTATTGACTTTTGCAGCGGTCATTGGCGATGCTCTGAACTATTCAATTGGACGCTATATCGGCAATCGGGTCTTTTCTTGGGAAAACTCGCGTTGGTTTAATCGCAATGCATTTGATAAAGCACATGCCTTTTATGAAAAGTATGGCCCGGTGACGATTGTTTTGGGACGTTTTATGCCCTTCATTCGAACCTTTGCCCCATTTGTGGCTGGGGTGGCCCATATGCGCTATCCCGTGTTCGCTTTTTATAACATCGCTGGTGGCATTCTGTGGGTCTGTAGTTTGACAAGCCTTGGCTTCTTGATTGGTGACAATGCCTGGGTAAAAAGCAATTTCTCCTTAGTTGCCTTAGCCATGATCATCATTCCAGGTCTACCGGCCCTGTGGATCTTTTTGAAAGAAGTTCTAAAAAAACTTCAGGTTCGCGCCAAATAAGATAAAATCCTACCTTCGGCGATTTAGCTCAGTTGGTTAGAGCGATGGAATCATAATCCACAGGTCCGGGGTTCGAATCCCTGAATCGCCACCAAATCAAGAGGCCATTGCCCACCGGCAGTGGCCTTTTTCTTAGGTAGTTTTGCTTAGGTTTGATTGATGGCTAAATTTTGGAATTTCGTGTTTTTCCAAGTTGGTTGGTTTGCCTGCATCATTGGCGCGGCCAATGAGCAGGTCTTATGGCCTGTCATTGGAACCCTTCTCTATCTTGCCATACATATTTGGCGCTCAGAGCACTCAAAGCTAGAGCTAAATCTAATACTCAAGGCCGTTATATTTGGAGTGAGTGCTGACACACTTATAGCTAATCTGGGCTTTTTGTACTTTAAAGATGCTTGGCCTAGTGCCTACTTATCTCCTTTTTGGATGTGGACTCTGTGGGCATTGGTAGCGAGTACTGTTAGCGGATCTTTATCTTGGTTACGAGGCAGGCCATGGTTGGGAGCGCTCTTAGGAGCAATAGCGGGTCCCATGTCTTATGAAGCAGGTATCCGCATGGGTGCAGGATCATGGGGTCCTAATGGACAGCTGGGAGGCCTTGCCCTGCTGGCAATCGTGTGGGGTATTGCTATGCCAATATTCTTCCACTGGCATGGCCGTCATGTAAGTGCAAACCTAAGTCAAAATCAGTAAATTCTTTTTAAAAGCTGCTTGCAAATAGTACTGTTTTTATATACAGTAAGTTCTATGTTGACAAAAACCACAAAAAACTCAAAAAACAGCCTAACGAATAGTGAAAAGGGATCAAATATGGCCTTCGACGATAAGAGAAAATCAGCCTCATCCGAATTTGACGGTATGAGCGGAGACAAGCAAAAAGCATTAACTGCAGCCTTAGCGCAAATTGAGAAGCAATTTGGCAAGGGCTCAATCATGAGATTGGGCGATGCAGAGATCCATCAAGACATTCAGGTAGTTTCTAGCGGCTCATTGGGTTTAGATATTGCCCTTGGAGTTGGTGGTTTGGCGCGTGGGCGCGTCATTGAGATTTACGGGCCAGAATCTTCAGGCAAGACCACGCTGACTTTGCATGCGATCGCAGAGATGCAAAAAATTGGCGGCACTTGTGCCTTCATCGATGCGGAGCATGCCTTGGATGTTCAGTACGCCTCACGCTTAGGTGTGGACGTGAATAATCTGTTGATCTCGCAGCCAGACACTGGCGAGCAAGCATTAGAAATTGCGGACGCCTTGGTGCGTTCAGGCTCCATTGATTTAATTGTGATCGACTCGGTAGCAGCTTTGGTTCCAAGGGCTGAAATCGAGGGTGATATGGGCGACTCATTGCCGGGTCTCCAAGCTCGTCTGATGAGCCAAGCCTTACGTAAATTGACTGGCGCAATCAAGCGTACCAATACAACTGTTATCTTCATCAACCAGATCCGTATGAAAATTGGCGTGATGTTTGGTTCGCCTGAGACTACAACCGGCGGTAATGCACTGAAGTTTTACGCCTCTATGCGTTTAGATATTCGTCGTATCGGCAGTATCAAGAAAGGCGATGAAGTTGTTGGTAACGAGACTCGTGTCAAGGTAGTGAAGAACAAGGTTTCTCCACCATTCCGCGAGGCAATCTTTGACATCATGTACGGCGCTGGGATCTCTCGTGAAGGTGAAATTATTGATATGGGTGTTGAGGCCGATATCGTAGAAAAATCAGGCTCTTGGTATGCCTATAACGGCGATCGCATTGGCCAAGGAAAAGACAATGTGCGTGAGTTTTTGAAAGAGAATCCAGCCATTGCCCAAGATATTGAAGCCAAGATTCGTGCAAAATTGGGTGTGAAGACCGGCACAGCAATAGTCAGCGACGTTTTGAGCGAAGAAGAGGAAGCGTAATTGTTCGATGTCAGAATTAGGTAGCACCGTTCAAAAAAAGAAGAAACAAAGCCCGAGTCTCAAAGCTCGGGCTTTGCGCCTTTTATCCATGCGCGAGTACAGTCGCAAAGGTCTAGCGGCGAAGCTTGAAGAGTCGGCAGCAAGGATGTTGAAGCTCAAGTCTGCCGAGGAGGATTTTGAAGAAGCTCCAACCATCTCCCAAACTGCTCAGATTGAGGCTGTCTTGGATGATTTTGAGGCTCGCGGCTGGCTTTCTGATGAGCGCTTTGCAGAGGCCCTTGTTAGACGTCGGAGCGAGCGGTTTGGCGCCCGAAAAATACAGGATGAGCTCACGCAGGCAGGGGTCGATAGTTCAAAGACTGTAGAGCTTTTAAAAACTTTAAAAGAGACTGAATACCAACGCGCTCACGAGTTGTGGCTGCGTAAGTTCGGCGCAGTAGCAAGCGAACAAAAGGAACGGGCTCGCCAGTATCGATTCTTAGCTTCCAAGGGCTTTAGCTCAGCCGTGGTGTCTAGGGTAGTGGCTGGGCGTCCAAACTAGGGCAATTACGGAGCAAATAGACCGTCTTGCCGCATTGCAGCATGATAGACTTCATCGCTTGCTAAAAGATATCGTTTCGGGAGTAATAATGAAAATTCACGAGTACCAAGGCAAAGAACTACTGCGCCAATTTAATGTGCCTGTTCCAAATGGCATCCCTGCATTTAGTATTGATGAGGCAATTAAAGCTGCCGAAAAGCTAGGCGGTCCAGTATGGGTTGTAAAGGCACAAATTCATGCGGGTGGTCGCGGTAAAGGCGGTGGTGTGAAATTGGCCCGCAGCATGGATGAAGTGAAAAAATACGCTTCTGAAATTTTGGGTATGCAGTTAAAAACGCATCAAACAGGCCCAGAAGGTCAAAAAGTAAATCGTCTCTTAATTGAAGACGGTGCTGACATCAAAAAAGAGTACTACTTCAGTATTGTTACTGATCGTGGCACACAGAAGAATGTGATCATGGCGTCTAGCGAAGGCGGCATGGATATTGAAGAGGTTGCGGAATCTCATCCAGAAAAAATTATTAAAGTATTTGTTGATCCTTTAATTGGTTTGACAGATGCTGATTGCCAGATCATTGCGAAAGGCATTGGTGTTCCAGATGCCTCTATTCCAATGGCAAGTGATGTGTTTAAAAACTTGTATAAAACCTATTGGGAAACCGATGCTTCATTGGTAGAGATCAATCCATTGATCCTTGAAGGCAACGGCAAGATCAAGGCGCTAGATGCCAAATTTAATTTTGATCCAAATGCTTTGTATCGTCATCCAGAAATCGTGGCTTATCGCGATATCGATGAAGAAGATGCGGCTGAGATCGAGGCTTCTAAGTTTGACTTAGCCTACATTTCACTTGACGGCAATATCGGTTGCTTGGTTAATGGTGCTGGCTTAGCAATGGCTACGATGGATACCATCAAGTTGTTTGGCGGCGAGCCAGCAAACTTCTTGGACGTTGGTGGTGGCGCAACTGCAGAGAAGGTGACAGAAGCT
>JBJOEU010000154.1:0-3721 GCA_046049115.1 Pseudomonadota bacterium | reverse complement strand
GAGCAGTTTGTTGCACGAGTGATTGCTTTGGTCGATGATTTGAAGGCCTCATCTACATTGCCAGGCGTGAATGAAATTCGGGTGCCTGGCGATGGCGCTGCAAGAGTGATGGCGGAGCGACTTTCGCACGGCATTCCGATTTCAAGCGAATTACAAGAGTCTTTAAATAACTGCGCCAAAGAGTGCGGGATTGCAGCGTTAGATTTATAACTTACCGGAGGAGACAACAATGATTAAAAAATCAATTAAAAAAATAGTGTTAGGTTCTTTAGTATTGCCATTAGTTTTGGGAACGGCATTTGCGTCCTACCCAGATAAGCCAATCAAGATGTTGGTTGGGTATGCCCCAGGAAGCTCAACTGATATTGTTGGCAGAATGGTGGCGAATGAACTCAGTATTGCCTTAAAGCAATCTGTCATTGTAGAAAATAGAGGCGGTGCTGCAGGTAGCTTAGCTGCTGATGCGGTTGCCAAAAGTGCTCCAGATGGTTACACCGTTTTATTTGCGCAAAATGGCTTAGCAATTAACGTAGCTGCAAACCCAAGACTGCCTTTTAATGGCCAAAAAGATTTGCTACCCGTTGTTGGAGTGGCGGCTACCCCGCATATTTTGATTGTGAACAACAATTCCAAAGCTAAAAATGTGGCCGATTTAATCGCTATGCTACGAGCTGAGCCGGGC
This sequence comes from Pseudomonadota bacterium, assembly GCA_046049115.1. Lineage (GTDB taxonomy): Bacteria > Pseudomonadota > Gammaproteobacteria > Burkholderiales > Burkholderiaceae > Polynucleobacter. The sequence continues at coordinate 3,039 of JBJOEU010000154.1, read as the reverse complement.
AAGATGAGCTTTGGTTCATCGGGTATTGGTAACTCTGACCACATGGCTGGAGAGCTGTTCTTGGCAACCACTGGTACCCAGGCGATTCACATTCCATATAAGGGTGGATCACCAGCTGCAACTGATTTGGTGGGTGGTCAAATTGACTTTTACTTTGCTGGCATGCCAGTTGGATTGCCACTATACAAAGGTGGCAAGGTGAACGCACTTGCTGTGACCAGTAAGAATCGCTTTAGTGGCGTCCCCGATCTGCTGACCATGCAAGAGGCTGGTGTGAAGGGTTATGAAATGGCATTGTGGCAAGGCATGTTTGTGCCTGCTGGTACTCCGCCTGCAATTATTAACACCTTAAGCGCAACTATTTTGAAGATTCTCGACACTCCAGAAATGAAGGAGCGATTTGTGAAGGCGGGTGTACAAATTGCACCAATGACTACCCAGCAATTTACTGATTTATATGTTTCTGATATTGCCAGATGGAAAGTCGTGATTGAAAAAGCAAAAATTAAGCTAGATTAATTCCACCTAGCTCAGTCACAAGGGTATTGACGTCAGTTGATACCCTTTTTTATTAACTGCTGAGATCGAACACCAAGACTTCAGCATCTTTGCCATCGCTTATTAGCAGGCTGCTTTCATTCTCTATCAGTAGTGCATCTCCACTGGATAGAGGTATGTCATTAATATGTAGCGAGCCGCTTATCAGATGTACGTAGGACTTACGGTGTAAATTGAGATCCAATTTTTGGGACTGGTGGCCATCAAAAAGACCTGCATATACCTTGGCATCCGCATGAATTTTGACAGCATTTCCTGCACCATCTGGCGAGGCAATTAAACAGAGTTTGCCTTGCTTTTCTGAGGGTGGAATAGATTTTTGCTCATAGCTTGGCGGAATTTCCATGACATTAGGCTCTATCCAAATTTGTAGGAAGTGGGTAGTCTGATCTTTAGCGTGATTGAACTCACTATGGGTGACGCCAGTACCTGCGCTCATGCGTTGAACATCACCTGGTGGAATACCTTTGATATTTCCCATGCTGTCTTCGTGAGCCAATTGCCCAGATAAAACATAGCTGATGATTTCCATATTGCGGTGGCCATGTTTGCCAAAACCCATGCCTGCCGCCACTTGATCCTCATTAATTACCCTTAAATTGCCCCACCCCATAAATAGGGGGTCGTGATAGCCCGCAAAAGAGAAGGAATGGAAGCTTTTAAGCCAGCCATGATCAGCGTAGCCGCGGTCTTGAGCTTTTCGGAGAGTTTGCATGAGCAGAGTCTTTTCGGGAGGGTAATAAGCACATTATCATTAGCTTTTGACATATTTGCTGATTGGCCTTCCATGGGAAGTATCAAACAAGACATTAAAGAAACCTACCTCGGGCTATATGAAACCGCACAGGAAAAGTGGAATGATTTTTCTCAGTTCCTGAGAGAGGCTTGGCCTATCTTGGCCATTCTTCTATTAGTCTTGCTCGGAGTGTGGTGGTACGCAGATCCACCACCACCAAGACATGTTGTGATGGCAACTGGTCAGCCTGGGGGCTCATACGACACCCTGGGAAAAAAGTACGCTGCTTTTTTTGATAAAAAAGGTATTACTCTTGAATTGCTCCCAACAAAGGGTGCCGAAGAAAATGTGGCGCACTTAGTTGATCGCAGGGACCCAGTTCAGGCTGCCTTCGTGCAAGGAGGCGCGTTCAATCCTCATGAGGTTACTGGGGTTGAATCCCTTGGCACGATTTCTTATGACCCAATTTGGTTGTTTTACCGTGGCCCAGAGATAAAGGTGAATGATTTCCAGGCAATTAAAGCTCGTGCCAGTTTCTTTCTGAATTCTAGAATGTCAGTTGGTGTGAAGGGTAGCGGGACCTATGCACAAGCAATGCATATCCTGAAAGCCAACGGCTTTGAAGAGGGATCCCATTTTTTGCATCTCTCTGGCTCTCAATCAGTTGAAGCTTTGCAAAAAGGCGCAATCGATGCAGCGTTCATTGTGGATGCCTACGAGGCTCCGAATGTCCAGAAATTACTAAAGGATCCTGGCTTACATTTAATTGCCTTTGATCGTGCTGAGGCTTATGCGCGCTTGCTTCCATATATGCAAATACTCAATGTCCCTGCAGGCTCATTTAGCCTAGCGCGGAACTTTCCCCCTAGAGATATTAAGTTGATGGCTTCAACTACCAATTTGCTGATTGATGACAGAATGCATCCGGCGCTTCAGTTTTTATTTTTAGAGGCTGCCCGCGAGATCAATGGAAAGTCCAGCTTCTTTTCCGAGCATGGCGAATTTCCATCTTTTAAACATACAGGCTTGCCAGAAAGCCCTGTAGCTTTGCACTATGAAAAAAATGGCTCTCCTTTATTGATGACCTATCTACCGTTCTGGTTGGCTGAGCTAGTAAATCGCTTGATATTTGTGCTTCTGCCATTCTGCGCCTTGGCTTACCCGGTCTTACTCACTTTGCCGGGTTACCGGAATAAGCGCATGAAGCGAAAAATTGATAAGTTGTATGGCACTTTAAAAAGGTACGAGCAGGAGCTTACTGAAAATTACCTGCCTGAAGTGAAAGACGAGTATCTGAAGAAGTTGGATTTACTTGAGTACGAGGCATTGCAGTTGAAAGTCTCTAAAAGTATGTCTGGCGATTATTACGCCTTACGCACCAGCATTGACTATGTCCGCAACTGCCTCAATCGGGGTGTGCATCCATATCAATCCCAAGAGGATGCTGTTGGCGTATAGTTTAAGAACAGACATCTAAATCAAGCCCCATGAAACCTTACGATCATCCCGCACGAAAACAATTGCATGAAGAAGTACATGCGCGTCCACCTATTGCGCTTTGGCCAAATGAAAGAGTGCTGTCGCAATCTTTTTTGCTTGATGTAGGCTCTCGTCAGACTCAAATTGAGTGGATTCAAAAGCTCAGCATCGCCTTAGGCAGTCCTAATGATCATCAGCAGGACCACTCCTTTAAGATGTTGACTCTGGCACCTGAGCCGGAGAGGGTGCTAATTAAGTGGGAGTTG
>JBJOEU010000153.1:0-3741 GCA_046049115.1 Pseudomonadota bacterium | reverse complement strand
CTATCGCTTAGTCATCTCCGATGCGGATGGTCAAAATATTCGTAATGCCATGAATAGTGGTGAGCCAATCATCTCCCCATCATGGTCACCTGATGGCAAAAAAGTGGCTTACGTTTCTTTTGAAGATCGCAAACCAGTAATTTATGTTCACGAGCTCGCAACAGGTCGCCGTATCCCGCTATCCAATCAAAAGGGTAATAACAGTGCGCCTTCATGGTCACCTGATGGCAAGAAGCTAGCCATCTCGCTCTCTAAAGATGGCAATACCCAGATTTACAGCATTAATGCAGATGGGACTGGGTTGCAGCGGCTTACCCGCGGGTCCACCATTGATACTGAACCGCAATATTCAGCTGATGGTCGTTATATTTACTTTACAAGTGACCGTGGCGGCAATCCCCAGATTTATCGCATGAGCGCAGAGGGTGAACAAGTTGAAGGTGCTAAGCGCATCACTTTTAAACAAGGTTTTGTGACCTCGCCACGTATTTCACCAGATGGCAAGTATTTAGCTTATATAGCCAATATTGGCGGTGCCTTCCGCCTCTACATTCTGAATCTAGCAACAGGCGATGCCCAAGCACTCACCGATGGTACTAGCGATGAGTCACCGTCTTTTGCGGCAAACGGTCGCTATGTCCTGTATTCCATGAAGGTGAGTGGTAAGCGAGTCTTGGCTGCGGTATCGGTGGATGGAAACTCGAAGCAAGTGCTCAGCATTCCAGGGTCTGATGTTCGTCAGCCATCTTGGGGACCCTTTATGGATTAAGGCTGATAATTTTTAGGGCTAACCCACTAAGCGTGGGTCATAAGAAAATTTTTCAATTTTCTTAGCTTTAATCAGCTTGATATCTGGATGTAAGGGATTAATTAATACATTGTTTGCTTGTGGAATAACTACCGAAGGCACTAATAACAAAGCACTTGTATTCGATTGCAGCCATTTTTGACCCTTCTCAATGCTGGCAGTTCCTGCTGGCAAAGCATCCCAACCCATGCCAGCTGTTTTCATATTCAGCTTCTTAGCTAAATTCCACACTCTAGTTGGGATATCAATTCGTACGAGATAGCGGGTTAAGGGAAGGCCTTGCGCATTAATATGCACCATCGTTTCTAGGCAAGCAAGTGCAATCGACTCCGAGGTATATAAAACAGGCATCCCTTTTTTATTCCATCTTCCGCCAGATTTTTTTGCGCCCTCCCCGCTGAGGTCATCCGCTTTAAACATAGAGGTATCCAGCGCAATTCTCCAAACTTCATGAACACTCATGCGTATGCTCCAGTTTGAATTTTGGCGAGGAGATCGGAAATCATCTCTTGACCAGACACCGTGTCCAAATAAGCTGATGGCTTCTCGCCACCTAATGCTGGGGAGGGTTTTTCAAGCCAACTTGCCACCCACTTAGCAGCGTCAAAACCATTCAGGTTTCCCGATTCCGCAATCATTGACTCCACCTGCCCTACCAGCCTAGCCATACCGATTAAACGCTCACCCTGCTCAATCGGTAGCATTTGGTTTGCAACGGATTTTTTATCAATGGTCGACTTCGGTAAATTCAAGAACTTAAATAAGGTGTCTTTTGTAATCCCCATGGAGTCAGAGATAACGCTGATGTACCTAGCGGGAACCCCATCTCGAATCAACTTGATACGATCGATCGGCTCAACTCGGTAAATGGTGGCAAAAGATAAATCCAGCTGGGCAATTTCCGGCAAGGATTTATGAAGTACTCTCGTCGAGGCCTTTTTTGGGATTACGCTAGGCATATTAAATTCCTCATTTGAGGCTTTATTTTAACTCATTCGAGTAAAAATAAAAGTACTCACAGCTTACCTAGTCCACCACCCACAGCAATTTCCATTCAAATTCAACAATCTTGGGGGCATAATATTGGCTATTAGCTTATTTAGTTACTCAGTTTGTAGGAAAAAGGACAGATCATGAACGTTTCTATCGCACGTCGCGCCGCAACCCTAACCCTTGTTGGTGTAACAGCCTTATTTTTGGCAGCTTGCTCAAGCGTCAAATTGGATGATGTTGATGGCGCCAATGGTGGTGGTAGCGGTAACTTTGGCTCACAGCCATGGAATGATCCAAGCAGCCCACTCTTCCAGCGTAGCGTGTACTTTGATTTGAATGAGTACACCGTTCAAACTAAATACCAAAAACAATTGTCTGCTCATGCCAGCTTCTTAAAGGCGAACCCAAAGCAGAAGATCATTATTCAAGGCAATACCGATGAGCGTGGCACTGCAGAGTACAACTTGGCATTAGGCCAACGTCGTTCAGATGCCGTGCGTAAATCACTCAATTTGATGGGCGTTTCTGAAAATCAAATGGAAGCCGTAAGCTTTGGTAAAGAAAAGCCAAAAGCTGAAGGTGATAACGAAGCAGCTTGGGCAGAAAATCGCCGCGCTGATATTGTTTACATTACAAACTAATGTCTAGCTTTTCATACTCTTTTAAACAAACGCTCTCACGAGCGTTTTGTTTAAGTGCCGCCGCTCTTTGCTTAAGCGCCTCAGGCAATGCATGGGCCCTCTTTGCCGATGATGACGCACGCAAAGCCATCTTAGATTTACGTAAGTCATTTGCCACTGCGCAAATGGATTTACAAAATCAGATTGAGAAACTCAAGACAGACAACGCAGAGCTACGAGGCAAGATTGAGGGCCTTGAAAAGCAAGGCGACGATATCAACACTAGCCAAAAGACTTACTACCAAGATCTGGATAACCGCTTAGGTAATTTTGAGCCCCGTACAGCCACGATTGAGAGTGTCAGCGGGACAGTTCAGCCTGGTGAGAAGAAAGCTTACGACGACGCCTTAAAGGCCTTCCAGGCAGGCAGCCTTAAGAAGGCAGATGAGGGCTTCACCGCCTTTGTGAATCGCTACCCTAAGAGCCCATACGTACCATTAGCACTCTTTTGGAGTGGTAATAGCAAATATGCCAATAAGGATTACACCGGCGCTATTGCGCAGCTACAAAGTCTCATTAAGCGCTACCCAACACATCCTCGCGTGCCATCGGCTATGTTGACTCTGGGCAATGCACAGTTGGAGAGCGGCAACAAAGTAGCCGCCAAGAAAACTTTTAGCGAGATCATCAGCAAGTATCCAGATACTGAAGCAGCAAAAGACGCGCAGCAACTGATTGCTGCCACGAAGTAGTTCAGTAACTATCGCTTTAATACTTTTCTATGTCTAAGTTATCTGCTGCTTTTCAGAATATCGCCCCACGCACACCAAATGCACCGGCAGTCATTTTGTTTTCAGGTGGTTTGGATTCGAGCACGATTCTGGCTCTGGCAAAAGACCTTGGTTACGCGCCCTATGTTTTATCCGTTGGTTACGGCCAACGCCACTCTTCTGAGTTAGCGGCAGCAAAACATATTGCTAAGAAAATGGGTGTTGTGCGTCATGAGGTAGTGAATCTAGATCTCACGCGCTTTGGTGGTTCAGCCCTGACTGACTCTTCCATTGATATCCCCATTACCCCTGGAAAAGATCAAGAAATCCCTATTACCTATGTTCCTGCTCGCAATACGATCTTGCTATCACTTGCCCTGGGCTGGGCTGAGTCATTAGGTGGATTGGATATTTTTTATGGCGCTAATGCCGTGGATTACTCAGGCTACCCAGACTGTCGCCCAGAATATGTTGCTTCATTTGAGACGATGGCGAACTTAGCCACTAAGGCTGGTGTAGAAGCAATCAATAATGAGAATCGCTTTCGGGT
>JBJOEU010000152.1:0-3867 GCA_046049115.1 Pseudomonadota bacterium | reverse complement strand
TTGAGCTCTTTGGCTACCGCATGAGCCAAAACCGGATTTGCGTTGCCTGTGAAAAGAGTCAGTAAATCAGCGTTCATTGGGGCGGACATAGGTGATTTTGGATTTTGGTAGGGGTCGAATTTGGCAGGGGAAGAAGGATTCGAACCTTCGCATGCTGGAATCAAAATCCAGTGCCTTAACCAGCTTGGCGATTCCCCTACAGGTCAATCTGAAGAAATCAAATTGTAAGCGGGATTTTTATTTAGCCCCCGAACAATTCGACCTATCCATCCTTTTGGAAGATTTTGCAGAAGATTTTCCAGATTCGCGGTGTCCGTCTTAGGGTCTAAGGCGGCAAAAACGCTACTTCCAGAGCCAGACATACAAGGCGCCGAGTTAGGCACTGCCTTGAAAATCCAATCTAAAGCTTCCTTCACTTCAGGACATTTCTGCACCGCTACTGCCTGACAATCATTCGACTGATATGAACTTGGCGATGCAAGAAAGCCATCTATTGTAATCGGAGCATGGTCCCGGGTCAAATCAGGATCTTGAAAAATATGAGCAGTGGCAATCCCTTGGTTAGGAAAGATCACTACAAAGTCTTGGGTTTGCAAGGAAATCGCCTGTAATCTCTCACCAATTCCCTCAACAAATGCATTTTGGCCAAAAATGAAAAATGGTACGTCTGCCCCTAGTTTTAGGCCGAGCTGACAAAGCGTCGCAATATCAAGATGGAGGTCCCAGAGGGTGTTGAGGCCGATTAGCGTAGATGCAGCGTCAGATGAACCACCGCCTAAGCCAGCACCCATAGGAATCATTTTTTTTAAACCAATTTCAACACCGTGATTGACTTTACAAAAATCTTTTAAGACTTGGGCCGCGCGGACCACTAAATCCTGTTCTGGGGGTATGCCTGGAATGGGGTTAACTCGACGAATTTTATTCTCAGAAATAGACTTTAAGGTAAGGACATCACACCAATCAATCAACTGGAAAACAGATTGGAGTTGGTGATAGCCATCTTCGCGGCGCCCAATAATATGTAGAAATAAATTAAGCTTTGCGGGGCAGTGAATTTCTAAGGCCTTACTCATCATTCACACTTCACTCATTCGGATTATCAAATACCAAGCGAATATCTATCGAGCCAATATTAGAGCTGCGAGTCATCATGAGTTTTTCTAAACGCTGCGCATTATTCCAGTGGTAATTTAAGGTCCAACCATCTTGCGTGATTTTGCTCACTTGCCCTTTTGCATTTCGCTCAACACTGGCATTGCCACCAGGACGAGTTTTTCCACGCAACCAGTCTGATAAACCGCGAGCGGGTAGTGGAAGTCCTAATGTATTTTGTATCAGAGTATCAGCGTCGATAGCCGTGGTTAATTGACCATCGCGCTCTAAAATTGCCTCGCCAGGTTTAATGGTTATTTTTGCAATCGATCCACCTACTGGATTACGAATTTCCAATACATCGATCAAGGCATCTTGTGTCAATGTAAATCCACCTGAGCCACCTTGATTTTTACTCTCGGTGAGTCCAGTGATTTTTACTGCAAAACGACCGTCCCATATGCCTTTGAGGGCGGTATCTGCTAGCGACCAATCGGGTTTTAAGCGCTTTAAAGTTTCTTTGAGGGTCGCGTTATTGGCATCTAGTTGCTGTCCTTTACGCCACACATCTTCTGCTTCGACTGGACGATTCATTACCCATAAGACTTCGCCAATATGCGCAGCAATATCTGCCTCAGGTTTCATGCCAAATGCTTGTTGCAGTTGCTCTAAGGCAAGAGCATTTTTACCCATGCGAAAGTTTACCCAGCCAAGACTGTCTAATATAAAACCATCTTTAGGGGAGAGTTGATGTGCTTTACTGATCAGCTTAAATGCTTCTGGTAATTTCTGATTACGATCCGCGAGTGAGTAACCAAGTGCATTTAGGCTATTTGCATCATTTGGATTTTTACGCAAGATTTCGCGCAGAGTTTTCTCCATCACATCCATTTGTCCCGATTTTTCAGCAGACATAGCGAAGGTATAGAGCAGTCCAGGATCTTTTGGTTCTGGCTTTAATGTTGAAACAATTTCATAGAAAGCTCTCAGGGCTTCTGATTCATCAGTTGCTTTGGCTAGCAGCGACTGAATCTGTAGCAAAGTATTTTCACGTTGCGCCGGTGTTTGCTGATTCAAGAGTGAGATGGCGGGTTTAACCGCATCTGACCAGCGTTGATTCAAAATTAAGAGGGTGACGAGCACTTCTTTGGGTTTAGTTTGTTTCGGTCCAGCCAAACCATCCCAAGTCTGCGCTGCTTGGAGCGCAAGATCGGGCGCTCCTGCGGTAATAGCGATCTCCATAGCTCTTTGTGCCAAGCGGGGGTCATCTAGCTGGCGAGCGAGCTCCAGATAGGTTGTGTATGCCAAGCCAGCTTCACCGCGCTGCAGGGCGATTTCAGAGGCCAGGACCTCAAATACAGCCTGACCACTATCCAGGCTACTGGATTTAGCGATGCTATTGCTGGAGGGGAGGCTAAAGCCCAGCCCAACAGCAAGCAGTAAGACCCTAAAAGAGGGCTGTAATGAAAATTTGGTCATAAGCACATTCTAATCCGCGAATCTACAATCCATTTATGCCAGAACTCCCAGAAGTTGAAGTTACCCGATTGGGTATCCAACCCCATTTAGAGGGTCAGAGGGTAAGTGCAGTCAAAATTATTGATGGTCGCTTGCGCTGGCCGGTCCCGAGTAATTTAAATACCTTGCTTAGTGGTCAGAAAGTCTTGGGAATAGAGCGCCGCGGCAAGTATCTCCTGATGGAGTTTGATGCAGGCTACCTATTGCTGCACCTGGGCATGACCGGAACCCTGCGGGTCCTTCCTGGTAGCGACCCCCTGAAGCTGCATGATCGGGTGACATTCGAGTTTGGCAAGCTAAGTTTGCGTTTGCATGATCCCCGAAAGTTTGGTGCTGTTTTATGGCATCCAAAATCTAAAGGGCCGATTGAGGGCAATGCGCTTTTACAAAAACTGGGAGTGGAGCCTTTTTCCCCTGAGTTTGAGGGCGAGCTTGGTACTGAGGTTCTGTATCGGTGCTCACGCAAACGTAGTGTTGCTGTGAAGCAGTTTTTACTGGCAGGCCAAGCAGTAGTGGGTGTTGGCAATATCTATTGTTCTGAAAGTTTATTTGAAGCAGGAATTCATCCGGCAAAAGCTGCTGGAAAACTCACGCGTCCACAATGCTCTAGGCTTGCGACTGCGGTGAGATTGATTTTGAAAAAAGCGATTGCTGCAGGCGGTAGTTCTTTAAAAGACTTCGTGAACAGCGAAGGTGACCCAGGGCACTTCATGGTGCAAACCAAAGTCTACGATCGTAAAGATCAGCCTTGCAAGGCATGCAAGACGCCGATTAAACAAATAGTGCAAGGTCAGCGCTCTACTTACTTTTGCCCCCAATGTCAGAAGCGTTGATCAAGCACTTTGCTACTAAGCTGATAGCTTGGCATGGCAAGGATGGGCGCCAAGGTTTGCCATGGCAGAGCATTCGGGACCCCTATGCAGTATGGGTTTCTGAAATCATGCTGCAACAAACTCAGGTAGCTACTGTTCTAGAGCGCTATCCCCGCTTTATGAAACGTTTTCCTACGGTGAAAAAATTGGCTGCCGCACCACTAGATGATGTCTTGGCCGAATGGGCAGGACTTGGCTATTACACGCGCGCTCGCAATCTACACGCTTGTGCCAAGCAAGTGATGGAAGAGTTTGGCGGCAAGTTTCCTAATGATCCAGTATTACTCGAACAGCTCAAAGGTATTGGTAGATCAACTGCCGGTGCTATTGCAGCGTTTGCATTTCATGAGCAAGCACCGATTCTGGATGCGAATGTCAAACG
>JBJOEU010000151.1:0-3773 GCA_046049115.1 Pseudomonadota bacterium | reverse complement strand
CCCCTGCAGTAAGCCTACCAACCCTTTGACGATTGCACCAGTGCCACCCATCGCGGAATGCACACCCCATTTACTTTCTAGGGAGTTAATCAAGGCATATACAGCAGTAACGGAAAATGGATTGCCGCCAATCAGCAATGGATGAAAACTCATGACCTCTCGGAGTTGAGGATCTTTCATATGCTTGGCCACTAGACTGTAGAGGGTTTCCCATGCCCGCATTTTGATCAGGCTTGGAAATGCTTTTGCAAGATCCGCAAGATTATCAAAGGCGACATCGCCTAACTCTTCGAAGCCCAATTTATAACGGTATTTGGCATCCTCCAGAAAGCGCAGATAACCCGGCAAGTCCTTAGGATTAAATTTACTCACTTCCCGCTTCATTTGCTCCAAATCACCCGTGTAATTGAAGATTCGGCCATCAGCAAATCGAATTTGATAGAAGGGATCCATGGCGCGTAGATCAACATCATCGGCCATTTTTTTACCGCACATCTCCCACAACTCTTCTAATAGAAATGGTGCAGTAATAATGGTTGGGCCTGCATCAAAGGTAAAGCCATTCTTTTTATGAACGAATGCTCTACCACCTGGACTCTCAAGGCGCTCCAATACTTGTACTTGATACCCTTTTTTTGCCATGCGAATGGCGGAAGCCAGACCCCCGAATCCTGAGCCGATGACTAAGACACGCTCAGCATGATCACCATCATTAAAGTTTGTGATTTGCTCCGGTATCTTAAATAGATCGACCTTTTGGTCCATCACACTTCCTTTAGTGAAATCCCCCTTCTACTCCCGATGAGTAAAAGGAGGTCTACATCAATTTTTAGAGCTATGCATACTATCGTTCGGTTTAGTTTTAGCAGGTACGAGATATGGATAATCTTGCAGCATGCTTTTTCCTAATAAAGGCTTATTCACTCCCTGGTGGCAAGTTGCGCAATTGGCTTTGGCAACATCACCAGTTGGCCCTAGGCGATTTGCCGGAAATACATCTGTAATGGAGCTAATGAAATTGGTATTGACGTCTTTCAACATCTGAATACCATGCCATGCCTGAACGCGTTGCGGGGTACTTTGCTCCCAGCTGGAGAAATTATTTGAGTTATGACAGTAGGTACAGTTCACATTCAGGGAAGTAGACATGTGAGTCATGACTCCATACACATTTTCTGTCGCTTGAATAGAAGCTTTATTACCAGTCGGAAGTGCTGTATCACCAATCACCCGAGCTGCTCCAGAATTTGCAACAAAGTAGGACTTAAACGGTTGATTAGGTAGTGAGCTATACCCAACATTGCTTGATGGATCATTTTGCCCATTAGCATTGCCGAGCATATTGCCGCCCCGCTTTTCTTCAGGATTAAACCAAACGTTTTGTGGGATGTTATTACCACGGTGACAGGTATAGCAAGTCACTCCAGTAGTTTTAACGTGATTGCTCCAAGTGCCATTAATCTCTTGATTCATCAAGATCATTTTTCTTGCAACGGTCTTGGTGTACAAAGAATCATCAGCAAAGTTTTGAACGTTATGGCAGTAAGCACAACCTTCCTTTGGCGCAACCCAAGCGGTCATAGACACCATGAAAGCGCCGAACTGAGCCGTACTCAAGTTATTGAGTACCTTTACGTTCTTATAAACAGTTCCAGCCTTAGGTCCATCAGCCGATGCCGGAATTCCTGCTGGCATTTCATTAAGCTTTGCCAGTTGAGCATCTGTTCTTGGATTATTAATCTGATCCATACCAGTTCCTCGGAAGCCAGTTTGCTTCGAATCTACTGGCGGGCGCTCGCATGCGGTCAGCATCAAGATACCCAGAATTCCCAATACAACTGTTAATTTATGTCGTAGGTTCTTCATTTGTTCTCTCCTATAGCAACTGGAGCAGCCGGTGCTGTAAGAGCAGGATCTGCCACTGTTCCATATATTGCTGGATAAGCGGGTGCTATATCGTGCTTCACACCCCATAAATACCAGTTATCAACCACTGTTCCAGTCAATAAGATTCCGATACCACCTGTCAGCGGTGTGAGTACTGCAAACCACCAGGCCCAACGGTGAATGGATTCCATAGTCGCATTGAAGCCCATGGTCCATCTCCAAAACAGTGCAGCCCGCTCTGAAGCTGTACCACGATCAACAATTTGCTCAATCTCTCGCTCGCCACCAAACCGGCTCACTGCCAGAATCGTTGCGCCGTGCATTGCGAACAACAAAACAGATCCATACAAGAAAACAATCGAGAGCATATGGAACGGGTTGTAAAACAAATTACCGTAGCGAATCGAAAATGCCGATACCCAATCTAGGTGGGAGAAGATTCCAAATGGCACTGCTTCACTCCAGCTGCCCATCAGTACAGGTCGAATGAGACCGAGCACTAAAAATAACCAAATGGCGGAAGCAAATGCCCAAGGAACATGGTTACCCATACCGAGTGCTTGTGCGCGGCGGAAAGTTCTTAACCACCACAACATAATAGAAATCGTGGAAAAGAGGCCCACAATAAGCCACCATCCGCCCTCATTTAGAGGTGGAAAGCTAAGGCCATATTTTGGCGAGGGAGCATCCAGGGAAAGCCAAAACAGTTTTTTGACAAACTGAAGTGGATTCCACCCTACTTGGGCGAGCATATTCATACCAATGATGAAAAATGCCGTCATACCGAAGATGAGTGAGGCGACACCAAGTCGTCCCAGATAAACCGGTCCAAGCTGAGCATTGCCTAGGCGACCCAGTAAATGGCTAAAGCCAATTGAGCGAGTTCGCTCACGCATATCGTATGCGTTAATGGGCACGCCATGACTGGCAGGTCCAGTTACTTGAGTTTGAGTAAATAAGTTTTGATATTCCATGATGCTCTCCGCATATTTAATTCAGCTGAAAACTACCCCCAGATAGGCAAATTCAACCACCACGTCCACCACTCAGGCCATCCTTTAGTCCAGAAAGGCCCGCTAATCACGATACAAACTGCACTCCAAAATACGGCTGCTAATGCCAGGAATAAACCAAGACGGTGAATTCCTAAGGTTCCTACTGAATAACCAATAATGTCTCTGAAGAAGGTATCTTCATGCTCTGGGGTTCTAACAGTCTGACCTGGAGCAGGATTTGTAGAAGACAAAACCAAGGCGCCATGCAAAGCAAGTGCGAGCGTTGTGGTGAAAAACAAGGTCACCGCAATCATATGAGCCGGGTTGTAATGAAAGTGCAGATACTGATAACCCGTGTTGGATACCCAATCTAGGTGACTCAATATTCCGTACGGGAAACCGTAACCCCAAGCACCCATCAATACCGGGCGAATGACTACCAAGGTAAAGTACGCAAAAATTGCCATGCTAAATGCTAGTGGCACATGAAGGCCCATGCCCAGTTTTCTGGAGATCTCCACCTCTCGCATAGCCCAGGATCCGAATGCACCTAAGGCACAAATCGTAATGATCTGCCAGAGTCCACCCTCCATCATGGGGGCTGGCCCGAGACCATACTTCAGATCCGGCGGAGCAATATTGATTTGCCAGGGATTAAAGACCCCAGCCTGAGAGGTTCCCCAGAAAATCATTGCAGTCCCGAGAAACGTAAAGAAGACTGTGGTGACACCAAAAAATCCGACGTAAAACGGGCCTACCCAGAAATCAAATAGATCTCCACCGATAAGCGTCCCGCCGCGTACGCGGTATTTCTTTTCAAAGTTGAGCATGGCCATTTAGCGCTCCTTGCACTATGAGATTTTTTCTCATAATTAATTAATATTGCGTAGA
>JBJOEU010000150.1:0-3782 GCA_046049115.1 Pseudomonadota bacterium | reverse complement strand
CAGTCCACACAAAGTCGCCAACTTCTAAATTGCACTGCTGCGCCATCATGTGGGTTAGCAGGGCATAGCTAGCAATATTGAAGGGCACACCCAAGAAGATATCCGCACTGCGTTGATAGAGTTGGCAAGAGAGCTTGCCATCGGCAACATAAAACTGAAAGAAGGCATGGCAAGGCGCCAAGGCCATACGAGGAATATCTGCCACGTTCCAAGCGGAAACAATAATGCGACGAGAATCTGGATTCTTTTTGAGAGTCTCTACAACTTCTGCGATCTGGTCAATATGTTCACCATTAGGTGCAGGCCAGGAGCGCCACTGGTAACCATAAATTGGACCTAGATCGCCATCTGGTGCTGCCCATTCATTCCAAATAGAAACACCGCGCTCTTTGAGCCAGTTATTGTCAGTGCTGCCTTTGAGGAACCAGAGCAATTCTAAAATGATGGACTTGAGATGAAGCTTTTTAGTGGTCACCATCGGAAAGCCCTCGGCCAGATTAAAGCGCATCTGGTGGCCGAAGATGGAGATAGTGCCGGTACCGGTCCTGTCGGATTTTTGGACGCCCTTTTCAAGGACTTCCTTCATGAGATTGTGATATTGACGCATAGGTTTATTCAGTCAAATAATTCAGTGATGTTAAGAGCTTACTCGAATGTCGATGGGCTGACCCCAAGCGCTTTATGAAGCTTTGGGGAGGTGGTGGTGTACTGCAATTGAATCTGTTTTTCTGGGGCTAGATAGGCGGCTGCAGCAAACGCTGCCAAGGCTGCCTCATGAAAGCCTGACAAAATCAGTTTTTTCTTACCCGGGTAGATATTGATATCCCCCACAGCGTATATGCCAGGAGTACTAGTCTGAAAACAGGCGGTATCCACAGTAACTTGCTTACGGTCGATATCTAAACCCCAGTCAGCTATTGGGCCTAATTTGGGGGAGAGCCCGTAAAACAATAACAGTGCATCTAAGTCAATGCTTTGAACTTCGCCATCCATGTTGGTGACGGCAATTTCAGTAAGCTTGTCATCGGAGGATTCAAGGCCGGTAATTTGTCCAATAATGAGCCGCATCTTGTCAGCAGCGCAAAGAGCTCGCATCTTGGCGACAGATTGAGGCGCTGCTTTGAATTCATCTCGGCGATGGATGAGTGTCACACTGGCCGCTTGATCGGCAAAATGTAAGGCCCAATCCAGTGCGGAATCTCCGCCACCACAAATCACCATGCGCTTGCCTGCAAATTGTTCAGGATTTCTAACACGATAAAAAATTTGTTTATCGACAAAAGCCTCGATGCCATCCAGATTGAGCGTGCGCGGTTGAAATGCGCCAACACCGGCGGCTACAAAAATAGCCTTGCTCAAAAATTGCTGATCTTGGGATGTGCGAATCAGAAAGCGGCCATCAGCCTGTTTCTCAAGGGTGGAGACCTCCTGATTTAAATGAAACTGTGGCTTAAATGGCTCAATTTGTTTTAGAAGATTACCAACTAGCTCGCGACCCGTACAAACCGGAATTGCCGGAATGTCATAGATCGGTTTATCTGGATAGAGCTCAATACATTGACCGCCTACCTCAGGTAGTGAGTCAATGACGTGCGCTTTAATTTCTAGGAGTCCAAGTTCGAAGACTTGGAAGAGCCCCACCGGACCGGCGCCAATAATGACTGCATCGGTTTCAATGGGGGGGTGCAATTTACTTTACCAGTTGATCAATTTTATTTTTAACTTCTTTCCATTCATCCGCATCTGGAAGGGCTGCTTTGGATTTGGTGATAGATGTCCATCCTGGAGAAAGATCCGCATTCAATTTGATGAAAGACTGTTGATCTCCCGGCACATCATCTTCCGCATAAATCGCATTGACTGGACACTCTGGTACGCAGACTGCGCAATCGATACATTCATCTGGATCGATCACTAAAAAGTTAGGACCTTCGCGAAAACAATCGACTGGGCAGACATCAACGCAATCAGTGTATTTGCAGCGGATACAGGCTTCGGTAACAACGTAAGTCATGATGGTTTGCGGGTAAGGGGGTCCAAGCTAATGGACTGCCAAGTTATAAAAGTTCATTTTAGCCGAATCAGCTTATTTTTCAGGCAAAAGCCTTAATTTACTTAAGGTAAAGTCTCGCTATGAACACTCCAGCAAACACCTCCAAAAGTATCCTTAAGCCCAAAATTTTGGTTGCAAGGGCCATTTTCCCTGAGGCACTAGCCAAATTGGAGGAGTCCTATGAGGTTCACTCCAATCAGTCCGACAAAATATTGAGCCCAGAAGAGCTGCAAAAAGCGCTTTCAGAAGTCCAGGGTGCCCTAGTGGCGGGAAGCGAGCGAATTGATGCTTCTGCTTTATCTCAAGCCAAAGATTTAAAGGTGGTGGCTAATATCTCTGTAGGCTATAACAACTTTGATGTCCCGGCGATGACTACTGCTGGAGTCATGGCCACGAATACCCCTGACGTTCTTACGGATACAACAGCGGATTTTGGCTTTGCCTTATTGATGGCCACTGCAAGGCGCATTACAGAATCTGAGCATTGGGTGCGAGCAGGCAAGTGGGATCAGTGGTCGATTGTGAACAACCCATTAGGTATGGATTTGCACCACAGTACAGTTGGCATTATTGGAATGGGCCGCATTGGCCAAGGTATTGCAAAACGTGCTTTAGGTTTCGGTATGAAAGTGATTTATCACAACCGCAGTCGCTTATCTTCTGAGGATGAAAAATCGTGTGGTGCAAGCTATGTTTCCAAAGAAGAGTTACTGCGTACTGCAGATCATGTGGTGTTGGTTCTACCTTATACCGCGCAAAATCACCACACCATTGGCGCTCCAGAAATTGCGCTGATGAAACCCACTGCAACCCTGATTAATATAGCCCGTGGCGGTATTGTGGATGATGCGGCTTTAGCAACAGCATTGCAAAGTGGCAAGATTTTTGCAGCAGGCTTAGATGTTTTTGAGGGCGAGCCTAGGGTGCATCCCGAGTTGCTCAAGTGCAGCAATATTGTGTTGGCTCCGCACATTGCTAGCGCTACGGAAAAAACACGCAGAGCAATGGTGGATCTTGCAGTGGAGAATTTGCGAGCGGCACTTGATGGGAAAAAACCACCCAGCTTAATTAATACAGAAGTATTTACAGCCTAGCTTAAAACTTAATCTGCTTCAATTTCTTCTGGGAGCTCGCGAAGAGCAAGTTCGATTCCGCCAAATTTACCTGCGACCCAGTTATAGACCTTGCAAGCAATCCATAGCAAAGCAAAACCCAGTAATGCGTTGAGAATCAAAGCAGAGAGTACGGTAAATCCAGGAATGGCACCATCACGAATGAAGGCGACAAATAGGGCCAATAAAACGATTGGAACGGAGAAGCAAAGGTAAACCAAAACAAGCGTTTTGGCAGTGTGCATTGGGTCGAGAAAGACGAGTTCTTTTTTGCTAAGTTTCATGATGACGCAATCTTAAAGCAGTCCATCAAAAAGCGCTATATCTACCCAGTCTCCAGCAGCAACATTTCCCTGTTCGTGACCTAGGATGACAAAGCAATTTGCCTCACTCATGGAGCGCAAAATACCCGCCCCCTGACTGCCTGTTAGCTTGACGCTTGGACGACCATCAGCATTCCGTTCCAAGATGGCACGTTGAAACTCGGTACGACCCGGTTTTTTACGAATCGGTACCTCAGAGATCGCTTGAGTGATTGGCGGCTCAGTCTGGTTTGCACCATTGAGTTGCAAGAGCGCACTTCTCACAAATTGATAGAAAGTCACCATGACTGCTAC
>JBJOEU010000149.1:0-4625 GCA_046049115.1 Pseudomonadota bacterium | reverse complement strand
CGATGCCGCAACAGGCTATCGTGGACGTCGTAAAAACGTATTCCGTATTGCTAAGCAAGCAGTTATGCGTGCTGGTCAATATGCATACCGCGACCGTCGCAATAAGAAACGTGTATTCCGCGCATTGTGGATTGCTCGTATCAACGCGGCAGTTCGTCAGCATGACATGACCTATAGCGTATTCATGAATGGTATGAAGAAAGCTGCGATCGAACTCGACCGCAAAGTGCTTTCCGATATGGCCATTGCTGACAAGGCGGCTTTCGCTGCTTTGGTTACTCGGATCAAATCCGTAGTAAGCGCTGCAGCTTAATTCTTAGTTCATTTAAAAACTAAGCTGCAATGGTTTCTCTCGACCACATTGTCGAGGATGCTAAACGTGATTTCCTCGGAGCTGCCGATCCGGCAGCTCTTGAGGACGCGAAAGCCAAGTATCTCGGTAAGTCAGGTGTTCTCACTGAGCGTTTAAAAGCGCTTGGTGGAATGTCGCCTGATGAACGTAAGAGTGCTGGCGCCCAAATTAATCAAATCAAAACCCAAGTAGAAGCTGCATTACAAGAGCGTCGCCAAGCATTGGCTGATGCGGTATTGCTGCAACGTCTTGCGGCGGAATCGATTGATGTTTCTTTGCCTGGCCGCGGCCAAGCAGTTGGTAGCTTGCATCCAGTGATGCGCACCTGGGAACGTGTTGAAGAGATCTTCCGCTCCATTGGTTTTGATGTAGCTGATGGCCCTGAAATTGAAACTGATTGGTTTAATTTCACTGCCTTAAATAGTCCTGAGAATCATCCTGCACGTTCAATGCAGGACACTTTCTATATCGATGGCAAGGATTCCACTGGAAAGCCTTTGCTATTACGTACCCATACCAGCCCAATACAGGTTCGTTATGCAAGCGAGCATGTCAAGAAATATGCTCACGCTGATGTAATGCCTCCAATCAAAGTGATTGCGCCTGGCAGAACCTATCGCGTAGATAGCGATGCTACCCATTCACCGATGTTTCATCAGGTTGAGGGTTTGTGGATTGCGGAGAGCGTTTCCTTTGCCGATCTGAAGGGTGTGTACACCGATTTCTTAAGAACTTTTTTTGAGACGAATGAACTGCAAGTTCGTTTCCGTCCATCGTATTTCCCATTCACTGAGCCTTCAGCTGAAATCGATATGGCCTTCGGTAGCGGCAAGCTAGCTGGCCGTTGGTTAGAGATTTCTGGTGCGGGGCAGGTTCATCCCAATGTACTGCGCAACATGGGTATCGATCCAGAGCGCTATACCGGTTTTGCTTTTGGCTCTGGCTTAGAGCGTTTGACGATGTTGCGTTACGGCGTTGATGATTTACGTCTTTTCTTTGAGAACGATCTCCGTTTCTTAGCGCAATTTCCGGCTTAATTCGCCAACCTTCTAATAGTAGATAGCGCATATGCAATTTTCTGAATCTTGGTTACGCCAATACGTAAACCCTTCACTCGATAGCAATGCCTTAGGTCATGCAATGACTATGGCTGGACTTGAGGTAGAAGAGCAGCATTCAGTAGCGCCCCCATTTACGAAGATCGTCGTTGCACAAATTATTTCTGCTGAGCAGCACCCTGATGCAGATCGTTTACGGGTTTGCAAAGTAGATGCAGGCACTGGCCAAGAATTACAAATTGTTTGCGGTGCACCTAATGCACGCGCAGGCATCAAAATTCCTTGCGCATTAGTTGGCGCAGAATTGCCACCCGCTGAGGTAGGCGGTAAGCCGTTCTTGATCAAAGTAGGCAAGCTGCGCGGTGTAGAGAGTCAGGGCATGTTGTGCTCTGGTCGCGAGCTTGGTCTGGGTGATGATCACGAAGGTATCTTGGAGTTACCTGCTGATGCGCCAGTTGGCGAGGATATTCGTCAGTACTTAAGTCTAGATGACCAGATCTTTGTTATTAAGTTGACCCCAAACAAAGCGGATTGTTTATCCCTAATTGGAATGGCACGTGAAGTATCCGCAATTACTGGCGCTGCATTGTGTGCACCCAAGTGGACTTCTGTAGCTGTCTCAATACAGGACAAGCTCAAAGTGAGCGTTGAAAACACTGATCTTTGTGGTCGTTTTGCTGGTCGCGTGATTCGTGGCGTTAATCCAAAAGCACAAACCCCAGATTGGATGATTCAGCGACTTTGCAACGCTGGTCAAAGAAGTATTTCTCCCTTAGTAGATCTTTCTAACTATGTGATGTTAGAAATGGGTCAGCCGACCCATGTGTTTGACATTGATAAATTGCATGGTGACTTATCAGTTCGTTGGGCGAAGTCCGGCGAAAGTCTTGAGTTATTGAATGGTCAGACTGTGACTTTGCAGGGCGCAGATTCTGCAGGCAAGATCCAAGATGCTGGTGTGGTTGCTGATCAATCAGGGCCGGTAGCATTGGCCGGGATCATGGGTGGTAATCACTGCGCAGTAACGGATGACACTAACAATATTTATGTTGAAGCGGCTTATTGGCAGCCTTCGGCAATTCAGGGGCGTGCACGTCGCTTTAATTTCAGTACTGATGCAGCGCATCGTTTTGAGCGTGGTGTGGATCCACAAAATACGGCTAATTGCTTAGAGTATTTAACAGCCCTGATTGTTGAAGTGTGCGGTGGCCAAGTCGGCCCAATAGATGATCAAGTATTGGCTATTCCTGAACGTAAACCAGTCAGCCTGCGTTTAGCTCGCGCTATGAAAGTCATCGGTATTCCGCTAACCGCTGAAATTGTTGCCGATGTATTCAAACGTCTTGGTTTTGAGTTCAAGCAAGAGGCGGGCGATGTATTTGTGGTGATACCACCAAGCTATCGTTTTGATATCGAAATTGAAGAAGATTTAATCGAAGAAGTCGCACGCATGTACGGCTTTGAAAACATTCCTGATGTGCCACCAGTCTCCTCTTTAAAAATGAGTGCTAGGGCTGAGTCAAAGCGCGGAGTGCATCTATTGCGCCAGCGTTTAGCTCTGCAAGGCTATCAAGAAGCAGTGAACTTTGGATTTACTGATCTTGAGAGTGAGCAACGTTTAGCTAGCGCTACTGAAAAAGATCTGATTCCTGTACTCAACCCAATTGCCAATCAATATGGCGTCATGCGCAGCAATTTGTGGGGTGGCTTACTGGGTAATCTCAAGTCAAATCTCAATCGTGGTGCTGGCCGCGTTCGCTTATTCGAGACGGGCCGTGTATTTAAACGAGATTCTAGCGTGCAAGAAGAGGCTGGCAAAGTTGCAGGCTTTCATCAGCCGCAGCAGCTTGGTGGCTTAGCCTACGGCTCATCTGTAGCAGAGCAGTGGGCAAGCGCTGATCGTGCGGTTGATTTCTTTGACGTGAAGGGTGATTTGGAGCGTGTGCTCGATCCCTTGCATTTCACAACTGAGGCAGCCGTTCATCCTGCACTCCATCCGGGTCGCAGCGCACAAATTCAATTAGTGACGCCAGCTGGCAAGATCAATATTGGTTGGATTGGTGAACTCCATCCTGGACTGCAACAGACTTATGAGTTACCTCAGGCGCCAGTGCTGTTTGAAATGGACTTAGAGGCTATTCGCAATTTAGGCATTCCGCAGCCGGAAGAGTTGAGCAAGTTTCCTGCTGTGCAGCGTGATTTGGCGGTCGTAGTAAAGCAGAGCGTTTCAGCGCAATCTTTGCTCGATGCAATGCATGCAAAGAAGCAGAACTTTGTTAAGGCAATTGAACTCTTTGATGAATTCAAGCCCTGGCTCTAGCAGCATGGCTGATGATGAGAAGAGCCTAGCTTACCGCGTGACTTTGCTCAATCCACAGGAAACCCTGCAGGATGCGCAAATTGAAGCGGTTATGACTGCTTTATTAGCGACACTTGAGAAAAATTGCGCAGCTCGTCTGCGCTAGGTTTAATATTAGCAATAGTTAGCAACGATACCGTTACCAAGAATGAGCTCTCGGAAGCCCTCTTCGATCAGGTTGGCTTAAATAAGCGCGAAGCTAAGGACATGATTGATGCCTTTTTTGACCGTATTGGAAAGTCTCTGGAGACTGGTGTCGAGGTGAAGATTTCTGGATTTGGTAATTTCCAGTTACGTAATAAATCTGCGCGTCCCGGCCGCAACCCAAAAACTGGTCAAATGATTCCAATTGCGGCTCGTCGCGTTGTGACATTTCATGCAAGTCAAAAACTCAAGGATGTAGTTGAGTCTCATGCTCGAGAAAACAGCATTTGATGCTGGGACGGTGCTGCTAAGTTCGCAGCTCCCCCCAATTCCCTCTAAGCGTTATTTCACTATCGGTGAGGTATCTGATCTTTGCGGCGTTCGTTCTCATGTACTGCGCTATTGGGAGCAAGAGTTCACCCAACTAAGTCCGCAAAAGCGTCGCGGTAATCGTCGCTACTATCAGCACCATGAAGTTGTCTTAATTCGCAAGATTAGGGCGCTTTTGTATGAAGAGGGCTTCACGATCAGTGGTGCCCGAAATCGTCTCGATGAGGCCCGTGGCGAGCTTCGCTTGCGCGATGAGTTACAGGCTGTTTTGCAAATTCTCTCTAAATAGTTACTGATACAATTTTGTTTCTCGTCGGGGCGTAGCGCAGCCTGGTAGCGTACATGCATGGGGTGCATGTGGTCGGAGGTTCAAATCCTCTCG
>JBJOEU010000148.1:0-4162 GCA_046049115.1 Pseudomonadota bacterium | reverse complement strand
AATTTCTACAAAACAAGTTGGGCTGGTCACATTAATTTCTGTAACGTATGCACCAATTAAATCTAATCCTACCAAGAATAAGCCTCGGGCATTCAAAATAGGGGCTAAGCGCTCTGCAACTTTGATTTCAGCATCCGTCAGTGGCATTGCCACTCCTTTACCCCCAGCAGCTAAATTACCTCGGATTTCACTACCCTGCGGAATGCGAGCTAAGCTAATGAAAATGGTACTACCTCACCACCGATCAATAACACCCGTTTATCGCCTTGCTTAATCTCTGGCAAGAATCTTTGCACCATCAAAGTACGCGCGCCATTCTCGCCAAGAGTCTCCACAATACTGGCAAGATTCAAAGCATCTGGCCCAACGCGAAATACACCCATGCCACCCATACCATCTAGCGGCTTAATCACAATATCTTGATGATCTTGATGGAATACTTCAATCGCACTGAGTTCGCGCGTTACTAAAGTCGGTGGAATCAGTTCCGGAAACTCGGTGATGGATATCTTTTCAGAATGATCCCGAATAGCAGTTGGATTATTAAAAACTTTCGCACCCTGACGAACCGCAGCAGACAGTAACCAGGTGGTATTGAGATATTCAATATCAAATGGCGGATCAGTGCGCATCATGACTGCATTAAAGGTATTTAATGGGCGATCTTCTACGGCGCCCAATTCAAACCATGCGGTACCACTTGGTTTGATATCGAGAGACTGACAATCTGCCACTACAAAATCATTTCTCCAAAGGATATTGCGACTTTCGCAAAACCAAAGTTGATGCCCCGCTTCTTGTGCAACTCGCATCATTGCTAAGGTGGAATCTTTGCTAATCTTGAAAGACTCCAAAGGATCTGCAATGAAAAGCAGGTTCATGTCAGTGTCCGAATAAATTAAGCAGCTTCAGCATTAGGATCGGAGCGCTCTAGCTCTAAAGAGGCAGCCAACAAGGCTAGACGAGCGACAACGCCGTATAGATAAAAACGATTTGGCGGCGCACTACCAGGCTTTGCACCTAAATCCGGGATAGAGTTTTGCTCAAATGCCAAAGGTACAAAATGCATACCTGGGGCATTCAAATTCTCATCAGGGCCGCGATCAGTGTGCACTCGATAGAAGCCACCAATCACATAGCGATCGATCATGTATACCACTGGCTCCGCAACAGCTTCATTGACTTTCTCAAAGGTATAGACACCTTCTTGAATCAAAACATCGCTTACCTCAAGACCTTCTTTTACAACACTCATCTTATTGCGGTCTTTGCGGTTCAGGTCTTTGAGTTGCGAAGGATCATTTACTACCATTACACCCATGCCATATGTACCAGCATCCGCTTTGACAACAACATAGGGTTTTTCTTTAATGCCGTACTCACGGTATTTCTTGGCAGTCTTCTTTAATACTTTCTCGACAGCGGCTTGCAACTCCTCTTCGCCCCTGCGCTCGTGGAAGTTCACATCAGAGCAACTAGCAAAGTAGGGGTTAATCATCCAGGGATCAATATCAACCACCTTTGCAAACTTCTTAGCAACCTCATCGTAAGCAGCGAAATGCTTCGACTTACGACGAACATGCCAGCCAGCATGCAGACCCGGCAAGAGGTACTGTTCATGCAGGTTTTCTAAGATTGGTGGAATGCCTGCTGATAAATCGTTGTTCAACAAAATAGAGCAAGGGTCGAAATCTTTTAAACCAAGACGTTGCTTCTTTAAACCCAAGCGAGACAAGGGCTCCATTAAGAGACGGTTACCATCGGGTAAGTCAATCCAAGTCGGCTTTTTAATTTCATCAGACAAGGTGCCTAAGCGGACATTAAGACCCGATTGACGCAAGATCGAGGACAAGCGTGCAATATTCTGTAAATAAAAAGTATTTCGAGTGTGTCGCTCAGGTATCAATAGTAAATTTTTTGCCTCAGGGCAAATCTTCTCGATTGCCGCCATTGCTGCCTGAACGGCTAAAGGCAACATCTGGGGTGAGAGGTTATTGAAGCCACCTGGAAAGAGGTTGGTATCAACTGGTGCAAGCTTAAAGCCCGCGTTACGCAAGTCAACTGAACAGTAGAACGGCGGAGTATGCTCTTGCCATTCAAGCCTAAACCAGCGCTCAATCGTTGGGGTTGCTTCTAATACCTTCGACTCGAGATCGAGAAGAGGGCCGCTAAGGGCAGTGATGAGATGTGGAACCATATCACTATTGTAAGATTTTTTAAAAGAAAGACGCGGAATCCGAGGATCCCGCGCTTAAAAACTGGGCAGCTAACAAAAGCCACCCAGTAAGGGGTAAAACGGCTAATTAAGACTCGTAAGCGGACTCACCGTGGGAGCTGATATCTAAACCTTCGCGCTCTTCATCTTCCTTAACACGCAGACCGATCACGATATCCACTAATTTGAAGGCGATATAAGAGACTACGCCAGACCAAATTAAGGTCACAATCACACCCTGGCTCTGAATCCACAATTGGCTAGCAATAGAGTAGTCAGGGGCTGCAGCATTCGCTACGTAATCCCAAATACCTGTTCCACCTAAAGCTGGATCTGCAAAGACACCAGTTAATAAAGCACCTAAGATACCGCCAACGCCGTGCACACCGAATACGTCCAAGCTGTCATCTGAGCCCAACATCTTTTTAAGA
Source organism: Pseudomonadota bacterium (assembly GCA_046049115.1). Classification (GTDB taxonomy): domain Bacteria; phylum Pseudomonadota; class Gammaproteobacteria; order Burkholderiales; family Burkholderiaceae; genus Polynucleobacter. The sequence goes on along the minus strand of JBJOEU010000148.1, from coordinate 1,516 downwards.
CCAGAAACACCCCATAAGCAAACTATGCCGGCAAGAGCACCGATAACGAGCGCTCCCATTGGACCAACAAAACCAGCAGCTGGAGTAATCGCAACTAAACCGGCTACACAACCAGATGCAGCACCCAACATAGAGGGCTTGCCTTTAGTAATCCACTCAGCAAATGACCAGCCCAATACTGCAGCAGCTGTTGCCAATAATGTGTTTACAAATGCTAAGACTGCACTGCCGTTTGCTTCGAGAGCAGAACCCGCATTGAAGCCAAACCAACCGAACCACAAGAGTGAAGCACCAATCATGACAAACACTAAGTTATGTGGCTTCATCGCTTCTTTACCGTAGCCCAAACGTTTGCCGACTACGAATGAACCTACCAAACCTGCAATCGCTGCGTTGATGTGAACAACAGTACCACCAGCAAAATCAAGAACACCCTTCTGCCACAACCAACCAGCACGAGCTGTGATTGCCTCAAGTGATGCAGCGTCTTTGATGTCATCAGGACCAGGCCAGAACCAAACCATGTGAGCGATTGGCAAGTAGCTGAAAGTAAACCAAAGAATGACAAACAACACGATTGCAGAAAACTTAGCGCGCTCAGCAAATGCACCCACGATCAAGCAACAAGTAATGGTTGCGAATGCCGCTTGGAAGGCCATAAATACAAACTCAGGAATAACAACACCCTTACTAAAGGTAGCTGCAACTGAGTCTGGAGTGATGCCCTGCAAGAACAAGCGATCTAACCCGCCAATGAATGCGCCGCCTTCACTAAATGCAAAGCTATATCCATAAAGAGCCCATAAAACAGTCACTAATGAAAAAATAAACATGCACTGTACGAGTACAGAAAGAATGTTTTTGCTACGCGTTAAACCACCGTAAAACAAAGCCAAACCGGGCAATGTCATCAAGATTACTAATGCAGTACACACCAATAACCAAGCTGTATCAGCCTTGTTAGGGATCAATGCAGGAGCAGCTGCAACTGCTGCTGCCGCTGCTGCAGCTACTGGCTTTGCTTCATCAGCAAAAGCTGGTGAAGCTACCATCACGCTAGTTGCACCAATAGCCAAGGCCATTGCGCTTCCAGCTAGGAGTCGTTTCATCCAAGTTAACATTTTGAACCTCTCTTTAAAGTGCTGACGCGCCGGTCTCACCGGTGCGAATGCGAATGACGTGTTCAACTGGGGAAACAAAAATCTTGCCATCACCAATTTTTCCAGTACGAGCAGATTTTTCAATTGCTTCAATCGCTCGCTCCAAGATGCCATCTTCAACAGCAGCTTCAATTTTTACCTTTGGCAAAAAGTCGACTACATACTCAGCACCGCGATACAACTCAGTGTGACCCTTTTGACGGCCAAAGCCTTTAACTTCAGTGACGGTAATGCCCGAAACTCCCACTTCCGAGAGAGCTTCGCGCACTTCGTCAAGCTTGAAGGGCTTGATGATTGCGGTAATTAATTTCATATGTTTCTCCGTTCAGAGGAAGGAATTAGAAAGTTTTTGTGAG
>JBJOEU010000147.1:0-3957 GCA_046049115.1 Pseudomonadota bacterium | reverse complement strand
CTCCTCTTCAGAAATCCCCTGGATCACAAGATTTCTTCTGGTATCACCTGCGCCAAAAAGGACCTGCTGTTTGGCGAGCAACTGGGCATTCGCATTTTCTATGCCTGAGAGGGCAATGAGAGAAACATGGCGTATTTTTGGCTTAGTCTTGGAGAATGCGCCTAGACCTAGTGCATAGCGATCTCCCACAATGCCTTCACCAGCAATCACCTCAGCTCGTGCAAGCTGGACCATCAACTCACCCGCGCGGGCAGCAATATAAATCGAGTGAACTTGGGGAGATGCTTTCATGGTGACAGCATATTACATAAGAAAAAGCCCCGGTAATTTCGGGGCTTAGTACTTAGTGATTAGGCTACGACTTCTGTTGCAGCAGGTGCCGCAACAGGGGGACGCTTATTGAGTGCCCTCTGTATCTTTGCCTTCTCTTTAGGCTTGGTGCTCGATTCGAGTAACTTACTGAGTTGAGTCACGGTAAGTGGCCCCAATTTAGCTTTACCGGTTTTACTCACCATGGGATCGTTTTTTCTGTTTCTTTGATTTTGGCCAACAGCCATATATTTTCCTAGAGTCTTGGAATGATGAACCTCTGAGCTTGCTCAGCAGACTCCCCTATGTAGGGCGCGGAATAGTGATCACAAATCAGAATAACAGTTAAGCAGTCAAGGCGCTATGATTAGATTCTGATGAATATTCCTAATCTTATTTTTGCCGCCATCATGGGCGGACTCATGTCATTGAGCATTACTTTGGCTACTACTTTGGTGCGCGTAGGTTTTGCACAGGACTTCTTTTGGATGTGGCTTGAGGTTTGGGCGGTTGCCTACCCAGTGGCGATGATTTGTATTTTGTTTTATCGTCCGCTTGCGAGCAAGCTCACTGCAAGTTTAGTAAAGAAACTGGAGCGATGATTTACCTCAAATATATTTTATTACTGAGCATTGGTGGTTTGAGTGCTTGCGCCGCGGTTTATACCGACGCATCAGATTCGAATCACGTGACTTTTTTAAACAGTGATGGCGAATCTATTGCCTCACTCACACCAAAGGCTAATGCGTATTGCGCACAGTATGGCAAGACTGCATCGTTTAGAAAAAACGATACTCAGTTACTTGCAGTATTTGATTGCAATTGGCCGCAATCGAGTCCACGCTAGATTTAACCAGCGAGGTCTGATTGATAGATCAGACCTGCATGCTCTCTTAGGGCATGGAACTGAATAGATTCCCAGCGCTGTTGAGCAACATCCAGTTCAGATTTGTGGGAAGCTAAAAATACGGAAGCGCCCACAACATCCTCTGCCATGCGGTGAATATTTTCTTGTATGAATTTTTTGAGTGCTACAGGATCTTCTGAGCTTACCCAGCGAGCCAAGTTATACCGTGCCGGTAGTAAACGCACTTCCGCCCCGTATTCTGTCTGCAGGCGATGGCTTACCACTTCGAACTGTAGTTGTCCAAATGCCCCGAGCAGCATAGTGCCTCCAGTCATAGGACGAAATACTTGAATCGCACCCTCTTCGCCAAGCTGCATGAGTCCTGTGCGCAATTGCTTGGAGCGCAATGGGTCTGCAGATTCGACCATGCGGAAAATTTCTGGAGCGAAAAATGGCAAACCTGTGAATTGCAGTTGCTCGCCTTCGGTGAGCGTATCGCCCAATCGAAGAAGGCCATGGTTTGGCAATCCAATAATGTCACCAGGGAAAGCTTCATCTAAGATATCGCGTCGTTGCGATAAGAAAGATAGCGCATTATTGGTACGCACTTCTTTGCCGTTACGACAAATTTTCAGTTTCATACCGCGCTGAAAATGTCCCGAGCAAATACGCAAAAAGGCAACGCGATCTCGATGGGCTGGATCCATATTGGCTTGAATCTTAAAGACGACTGCAGAGAATTTATTCTCTGCTGGGCTCACTTCACGTTGCAATGCTTTACGTGATCCAGGTGATGGCGCAAGCTCTACTAAGGTATTAAGAATTTCACGTACACCAAAATTATTAATGGCTGAGCCAAAGAAAACCGGTGACTGACGACCCGCCAAAAAGGCTTCGCGGTTAAAGGCAGGCATTGCATTTTTAATTAAATCTACCTCAGCAAGTGCATTTTCAAGGTCAGTACCGAGGCGTTCTTTTAGAGCGGGATCGTTAATATCCACAATGGCATGAGAATCTTCAGTAACGCGATCCTCACCCGCCTTGAACATGCGCATTTGAGAATTGGCAATATCAATCACGCCGGCGAAGGATTTACCCATCCCTACTGGCCAAGTAAAAGGAACCACCTCAATGCCGAGTGCGGTTTCAATTTCATCCATCAGCTCCATGGGTGGCTTTACTTCGCGATCCATTTTGTTAATGAAAGTCACAATTGGCGTATTACGCGCGCGGCAGACGTCAAGCAAACGCAAGGTCTGTGACTCAACACCATTGGCAGCATCAATCACCATGAGTGCAGAATCTACCGCAGTGAGTACGCGATAAGTATCTTCGGAGAAATCTTGGTGGCCCGGGGTATCGAGAAGATTAATAATGCAATCGCGATATTCCATTTGCATTACAGAGCTAGCTACCGAAATACCACGCTGTTTCTCAATTTCCATCCAGTCTGAAGTCGCATGACGGCTGGCCTTACGGGCTTTTACACTACCCGCAATCTGAATCGCTCCTGCGTATAACAAGAGTTTTTCGGTAAGCGTAGTCTTACCAGCATCTGGGTGAGAGATGATGGCAAAGCTACGGCGTCTTAAAACTTCTGCGCCGGGAGTGTTGGAGGTGATGGTATCGATGGTAATTCTGCGTTTAATCTAATTGACAGAATTATAGACGGGTAGAGCTTTTTAGAATTGCTCTTCGGGCCTCACAAAGCGCCATTTCCCGGGAGGTAAGGCGCCCAGAGAAATCCTGCCCATACGCACACGCTTGAGGCCTAAAACTCTGAGGCCAACCATTTCACACATGCGACGAATTTGACGCTTGCGGCCCTCGCGCAAAACAAAGCGAAGTTGGTCTTCGTTCTGCCAGCTGACTTGAGCTGGCTTCAATACGACACCATCTAATTCCAGACCATGTTTAAGGCGATCTAAATCTTCAAAAGAGAGTGCGCCTTCAACTCGGACTAAATACTCTTTTTCGACGGGGCTATTTTCACCAATGAGGAGTTTTGCGATACGACCATCTTGTGTGAGCACTAGCATGCCAGTGGAATCAATATCCAGACGACCGGCAGGTGCTAAGCCGCGGGTATTAAAGCGTGGGTTACGACCCTTGTCTAAGGGGCTTGCAAAGTAATTCTCTGGAGTGATGAGCGAGGCTGCCGGCTGATATTCTTGCTCGTCATCATAGTGAGAGATGAAGCCAACGGGCTTATTCAAAATGACCGTAATGCGTGATGCCTGCTGTACTTTGGCGCCAGACTGGAGCTCAATTTTTTGATGGCGAAAAGCCCGAGAGCCTAGCTCATTGACTACTTCACCATCGACGGTGACCAAGCCTTGCTCAATATAAGAGTCTGCCTCACGTCGGGAGCAAAGGCCTAGCTCGGAGAGTAGCTTGGATACACGTATTTTTTCTTCCATGGTTATATTATCGGGCAATTGCTCCGGTAAAGACTAGGTTCTGACAATATGAACGCTGCAAGAGGCCTCCTCAACAATCTTTGTCATCGAGGTTCGCCAAGGCGTTATTTTATTTGCTGGCTTATGGGAGGCCCCAATGAGGATTAGCGAGGCGTCGTTATCTCTGGCAAATTCCACAATCCGACTTGCTGGATCAAGTGCCTCTAGGACGTGATACGAAATGCGCTCTGGCGGTAATTTCAATGGCTTTGCCCACTCCATCAGCTGGACAAGGTGTCCTCGCACAATACCGCTCGCAGTCTCACTTTCTTGATTGCCCTCAAAAGTGGGAGTGCTCGCAATCGTACTAATACAAACAAGTCTGCTTTCTGGGTAAGCCTG
>JBJOEU010000146.1:0-4042 GCA_046049115.1 Pseudomonadota bacterium | reverse complement strand
CCAATACACCAGCAACAATGATAGCGATCCAATCAGCATCAATGACAGTGATTGTGTGAAGATCAAAAAAGAAACTAGCTAATACTGGCGCACTTAATAGTCCCAAAACAAGACTTAAGCGCCAATTAACGTCACCTTCTTTGGGCGACAGTAGTCCAGAAACAATTCCACTGATACCCAAGATACGGCCATGCAGGATGACGTATAAAGCGGCTGCAAGGCCCAATAAAATTCCACCAAGAAATGCGGGGCCAGGAGTAAAGGCAAGCCAATCTATCTGCATATTATTTAGCCTAATTTATGGATTAACTACAGGGATTAGGCGCATTGCGCGTTTCTAAATATAGAAGAGCTAAGTATGCACCGAAGATAAATCCTGGCAAGGCAAGCAGTGATCCAATTGCCAATGTAGAGATACCGCTTAAGCCTTGACCAACAGTGCAGCCAAGTGATGTAACACCACCAAACCCCATCAAAGATGCGCCAATTAAATGGTTAGCCGTATCTTCTGTATCGCGAAAGCTCTCCCAACGGAATGACTTAGTCAAAATAGAAACGCAGAAAGATCCCGAAATCATTCCAATGACAGCAGCAATACCAACCGTGATTACCTTTGAAGTATCGCTATACATCATTAACCAATCTAGGGAAAAAGCATAAGGCGCTACAAAGGAGAGGCTCTCCATACGGCCAGAGTTGGTTACCAAGAAAACCTCTTCTAAGGTATTGGGATCCTCAGCAACAAAACCCAAGTTGCCCGATATCCACCAGACAGCGCAAATAGCCAGACCAACAAAAGTTCCGGCAAACAAGTTTTCAGCAGTCCAGAAAGCCTTGCTTGCCAGTGCATAAGCGATAAAGGCGGACCCCACTATCAAACCTAAAGCTAAGTGTAAGTTGTTGCGAGCAATACCAGTAATGGGAGCCAAGATGCTTGGTAAATCTTGGGAGGTATTGAGGGCAATGAATACCGAATCCAAAGTATTGACGCGAATCACACCCAGAAAGCCCTTCATCGTCATGTAGGCTGAAAGTCCTAGGACAAAAAATACGATGATGGACTTGAGATTACCGCCGCCAATACGAACAAGAGTCTTACTGCCGCAACCTGATGAAAGTACCATGCCAAAACCAAACAGCGTACTACCTACAAGGGTAGATAACCATAAAAACTTATTACCGGTGTACATACTCTTTAATGGATCAATGAGTCCTAGGTATGACATCAAAGCAAAACCAATAATCGCCACACCAATAGCTAGAAACCACTGCTTTAAGCGACCCCAGCTAGACATAATAAAAATATCTGAGACTGCACCCATGCTACAAAAGCCTGTTTTTTGCATTACTGCGCCAAGCAAGAAAGTCACCGCGAAGGTAGCAAATAAAACTGATTTGCTGAGAGAGGAAATATCTACCGCATCCATAATAAAAAATCTTTACTGAAATTATTTAAATTTATAAAACTGCTTATTGAGGAAGGCCGTTACATCAGCCTCATCCTCAGGGAAAAGATCAAGACGTAATTCTGTGTTGCACATGGCAACCATCGTCTTTAGATTTTGAAGATTCTTAACCTTGCTATCGCTGCGGGTGTAGATCATGTCGCCATTACCAAAGCCAGTTTTTTTAGCATGACAGGCATAGCATTTTTGCTGATCAATTTTTTTGCCATTGGCAAGATCCGGCGCTGCGTAGGCGGATAAATGCAGGCCGAACACAGCAACAAAGATGAATCCAAGCTTAATTAGTGGTAATTTCATTTGAAATCAGTCATTTAGCGAAATAAACCGCTATTTTAAAGCCAGATGACAAATCTGCCTTATTCCGCCTGAATTGAGAGGTAGACGTTATAGGCATTCATGCGGTTTGCAGCCCTAAACAAGGGCATTCCTTCGTATTCTGACCAATCAGCCTGCCGATAGGCCTCTTCAAAGGGATCCATATCAATCGCCGACTTGGCCATCGATTGACGCAAGTATCTCAGGTATTCCCGCGTAAAGCGAATATCTTCAATTGGGTTAATGGAGTGCGCACCATGCCCAGGAATCACGATAGTAGGGTTCAGTGATTCAATCTCATTCAAAGCCTGCAACCAACCCTTGCTATCGGCATTGCCAACAAAGGGAATGCGACCCCGAAAAACCAGGTCGCCTGCAAAAAGGACTTTTTCAGAAGGCACATAAATAATTAAGTCCTCAGGTGCATGAGCGGGGCCCACTCTGCCAATCTTAAAGCTCACACCACCAACGGTAAGCGTAAAACTCTGATCAATCCAGACATCTGCCGAGATTAAATTAGTCGAGGCGTTTACCCAGGGCGCAAAATCAGTTCGTGATGCGATCAGGCGCTGCCGAGCAGTCTCCGAAGAGATATAGCCCCTTCCCTCCCCTTGGGCGTAAATTTTTGCACCAAGCTTTTTAAATTCTTGAAGCCCATAAACGTGATCAGCGTGGTAATGCGTAACGATGACGGCAACAATTTTTTGAGGAGTAATTTTTTTTATTTCAGCAATCAGCTTCTTGGCAAGCACTGGCGATCCTAAAGCATCGATCACCACCACGCCTTTGGGCGTAATCACAAAACCCGCATTGGAGATGAAGTTTTGATTTTTACTGCTACCCATCTCCGGCAAGCCTTGTACGAAATACGTATGTGGCGCTACTTGAACTGGCTTGAGGATCAAATCATCTGATGCGTAAGCAGTAGTTAAAAAAGTGGCCAGTAAGACCGTGACAAAGGAAAGCACTCGCAGGGTATAAGAGCGCAACTCAAGGCACGGTAAGCGCATAACTTAAGGCTTTATGTAAGCAAAACGGCTTTGGTTCTGAAGGTCAGCCACTCGAACCACTCCTGATGGGGTGAAGTCCGTGTCTAGGATAAATTGATCCTTCTTTAAATTACGATTCTTTAGCGTAATCTCGCAGACCTCAAACCGAACACCACGTGACTTTAAGGCGCCAACTAGAGGTGCGTATTCAATTCCATTCTTTTTATCCTTGGCACCTTCCATCATGATGTCGACGCCATTGGCATGGGTGACAACAATAATTTTGGTTTGCGGGGATACATCCAAATGATTTCGTATATTACGCAGGCCTTTAACACCCTGTGACTCAGCATCATCGATGTGGTAGACGACTTCAGTAGGCCCCGCTGCATGAGACCCCATAGCAAACATGGCAAGAATAATCGCTAGGCACTGAAGTAATTTTTTCATTATTGATCTCGAATAGAAAAGGATTAAAGAGAAACCATTCCAGGATTATTTTTGACGCCCTTAATGATCGGCTCATTGAGTTTCACAGCCTTGACCACCTTCACATCACGCAAATGGCGTTCCATCACATCCCAAATTGCTTCACCACCAGCATTCTTAGCGTCTTCGCTAACTGGTGCCCAACCAGCAACCTTATATGTCTTGCTAGGATCAATGTCCTTGCCATTTAAACGCATATCACTAATCCGCTTACCAGCAGATGCTGACGGATCAATGGTGTATTGCATACCACCCACACGTACCATGTCGCCACCCTGTTGGTAATACGGATCGGGGTTAAATAAGTTGTCTGCTACATCTTCCAAAATAGTCTTGATAGTGTCACCGGTCATATTAGTCACCGTGGTGTATGGATAGGTAATAGCAGTTTGGTCCAGTAAGTTCTCGCGAGTGATGGCTTGACCTGGCAACAAGCTTGTACCCCAACGGAAGCCTGGAGAGAAAGCAATCTCCGCATTCTTCTGAGCCATCAATCCATCTAGGATTAACTGGTCGAAACTGCCGTTGAAATTACCGCGGCGATACAAAAGACCATCGGTAGTGGCTAATTTTTCATTCAACTTCGCTTCATATGGGGCTCGTACTTTAGCGATTAACTTATTCATCGCAGGATCGGCGGGAATCATATTGGAGAAGATTGGAAAAAGCTTGTAGCGAAAATCTACTGGCTTGCCACCTTTGACATCAAAATCAAGCACGCCCAAGAATTTGCTATTGGAGCCTGCATTGGTAACTAAAGTCACTCCACCTGAATTCTTTACT
>JBJOEU010000145.1:0-4114 GCA_046049115.1 Pseudomonadota bacterium | reverse complement strand
TGCAGGTCCGGTTCGCATTATTCGTGACCCAAGCGAGATGGATCGCGTACAGCCAGGTGATGTATTGGTTGCCGATATGACTGATCCTAACTGGGAGCCAGTAATGAAGCGTGCTTCTGCGATCGTTACTAATCGTGGTGGTCGTACTTGTCACGCAGCGATTATTGCTCGTGAGCTAGGTGTTCCTGCGGTAGTAGGTTGTGGTGATGCGACTGAGCATTTGCAAGACGGCATGATGGTGACTGTCTCTTGCGCAGAAGGTGACGAAGGCCATATTTATGATGGCTTGATTGAAACTGAAGTGACCGAAGTGTCTCGTGGCGTATTGCCAGAGATCCCAGTGAAGATCACCATGAATATCGGTAACCCTCAGCTGGCCTTTGACTTCTGTCAAATCCCCAATGCTGGTGTTGGTTTGGCTCGCCTTGAGTTCATCATTAATAACTATATTGGCGTGCATCCACGTGCTGTATTGGAATACCCAAACATCGACCCTGATCTCAAGCGTGCTGTAGAAAGCGTTGCTCGTGGCTATGCAAGCCCACGTCAGTTTTATGAAGATAAATTGGTTGAGGGTGTGGCAACGATTGCTGCGGCTTTCTATCCAAAACCCGTGATCGTACGTTTGTCTGACTTTAAGTCAAACGAGTACAAGAAGCTTATCGGTGGTTCACGCTATGAGCCGGACGAAGAGAATCCAATGCTGGGTTTCCGTGGCGCATCGCGTTACGTATCAGCAGATTTCGGCGAAGCTTTTGCTTTGGAGTGCGCTGCAATGAAGCGTGTTCGTGAAGATATGGGTCTGGATAACGTCGAGATCATGGTGCCGTTTGTTCGCACCATCAAACAAGCTGAGCGTGTCATCGACATGATGGCAAAGTTAGGTCTCAAGCGTGGTGAGAATGGCCTACGCCTGATCATGATGTGTGAGATTCCTTCAAATGCGATCTTGGCGGATCAATTCCTCGAGCATTTCGATGGATTCTCAATCGGTTCAAACGATATGACTCAGTTAACTCTGGGTCTAGATCGTGACTCCGGTATGGAATTGCTGGCCATTGACTTTGATGAGCGCGATCCTGCGGTGGAATTCATGATTGCCCGCTCTATTGAGGCGTGCCTTAAGCAAAATAAATACGTTGGTATTTGCGGTCAAGGGCCTTCAGATCACCCAGACTTTGCGCGTTGGTTGGTTGCGAAGGGTATTACTTCTATCTCCCTTAATCCAGACAGCGTAGTAGCTACCTGGGAAATGTTGGGTAAGAAAGAGGCATAAGCTACCCTCCCTTAACTGCTAATCACTAGCAGGATGTAAAAAATGCCTAGATGAAAATCTAGGCATTTTGTTTTGTAGTGGCAAAGTGAACTATCGCTTAGCTTTTACAGCCACCGCTTTTTTTGGACTGGCTTTGACTGTTTTCCTAATAGCCTTACTACTGCGATGAATAGGCACTGCACCCATCTTCTTAGCAGGTGATGCAATCGAGCGCGAGGGGCTTGCCCCGGACCAACTGGGCTCTGCAATTGAGTTAAATGCAGCTCGTAATTTTTCACCCCATAGCTGGTGAATCATTTGGAAGTAGGGATTTGACTCATCCATGGTGACCAGTTTGCTGGCTTGCAAGGAGTTCTTTTCGTAAACCAATAGGTCTAGTGGGAGGCCAACAGAAATATTACTGTTGAGCGTGGAATCCATAGAGATGAGAGCACACTTGGTGGCTAAATTTAGCGGGGTGTCGAAAGTAATGACTCTGTCTAAAATGGGCTTACCGTACTTAGATTCCCCAATCTGGAAGTAACAAGTTTCAGGCGTAGCTTCAATAAAGTTACCGGCTGAGTAAATGTTAAAGAGTCGTGGTCGCTCACCCTTAATCTGGCCACCAAAAATCAAATTGCAGTTGAAATCAATTCCTGCTTTTTCTAGCGCTTGATGGTCTCTGTCATAAACCTGTTTGATGGCGTCACCAATCACTACTGCTGCATCGTGGGTGCTTTCTACATTCCACAAATTCTTGCCATTGAAAAGTTGGCCTTGTAAAAGAATCTCTTTAACGGCCTGCGTTATAGCAAGGTTACCAGCACTCATGAGGGTAAAAAAACGGTCCTTGTCTTTCTGAAACAAAGACATCTTCCTAAAGGTGCCGATTTGATCAACACCCGCATTAGTGCGGGTATCTGATAAAAATACGAGGCCATCTTTTAGGCAAAGCCCAACGCAATACGTCATCCCGCAGTCCCTTTAATTATTTCTTTGAATTATCTCTTACTTGGCTCTATTGGGGACTACTTCAATTCAGTTGGGTAATCGAGATGCTGGCGCTTAACTCTTCACCACCTCCACCCGATCGCACACCCTTAACGGGTGCTGCCGAGTAATAATCCCTGCCAATTGCCAAGCGCACATGGCGCGCATCAGTAAAGCACGCATTGGTAATATCAATACTCAGCCAGAGCCCTTTATCGATGTCGGTGCAAAAATCTATCCAGGCATGGCTTGCTAGGTTGGGAGAGTCTTTGGCAAAGAAGTATCCGCTGACGTAACGTGCTGGAATACCAGAGGCACGGCACAAGCCGAGCATGATGTGGGCATGATCTTGGCAAACACCGGATTTCATGGCAAACGATTGGGCTGCAGTGGTTGCGGAATTTGTTTGTCCTGGGAAATATAAAATTGCTCCCTGGACTGCTGCAGCTAAGGCCAACACCTCATCAATCGAGTTCTTCTGAGGTAGGGATGATGAGAAGTACTCCAGCATTGCTGCGGTAGGCTCAGTGAGATTGGTTTGCTGTAAAAGGTGATAGGGTGAAACTGCTTTTGGCTTATCTATGAACTCAAAAGCATCTTGTGTCATGACTTCACCTTCTGCTTCAATCATCATCGAGGTGTATGCACTTTCTTGAACGAAAACACTGTACAGATTCCCAAAGGCATCGTACGAGCTATTTGCCTTCATGGGGGTGCTCACTTTCCACTTTTCAATGGTTTGACCTGCTATATCGGGAGGCGTCAGCCGTAACTCTTGGATAGAGTAGCGTACCGGTGTTTCATAGCGGTATTCTGTGCGATGGTGAATCTTCAGGTGCATGGCGATCTTTAAGCTACAGCTAATGGAATGAGATAGGCATTGCTGAATTCATCAGCAATATGGTTGATGCGCTCTAAGAACTCCTCAATGAACTCTTCTAGCCCTTGAGAAAAAACTTCATCAATGTCCGAGTAGTCTAAGCTTGCCTTGAGCTTACCCAGTAGGCGCTCTATTTCCTTAGATTGCTGATTCTTCATCTCTGCAATTAAGGGGATCAGTTCATTGACGCAGCACACGAGTGAGCGCGGCATTTGCTTATTGAAAATTAATAGTTGGGCGACTTGCTTGGGGGTTACTTGATCGGAGTAAATCTGTCGATAGATCTCAAATGCAGAAACTGAGCGGAGTAGGGCAGCCCAGTGATAGAAATCAAAGAAATTCCCATCGGCCTCATCAACTAACTTACCTTCCTTATCCTTACGCAATACCTTCAGGGCTGCCTGATCTTCATATTTCGTTTCTAAAATACGAGCGGTGTTATCAGCCCTCTCCAGTAATGTGCCGACACTCATAAAGTAGAAGGCTTCATTCTTGAGCATAGTGCCATGCATAACACCTCTAAATAGATGACAGCGGTGCTTTACCCACTCCAGTAATCTGCTGGGGTCAGTTTGATTGCGGGCCTCCAGAATGCGTTGTAATTCCAGCCAAGTAGTGTTTTGGGTTTCCCATGCTTCAGAGGTAATCTTGCCCCGAATAACGCGAGCATTTTCACGAGCAGCAAATAGGCAAGATACGATGCTTGATGGATTGCTGGTTTCGTAAATCATAAAATCTAAGACATTCTCACGAGTAACTACATCGTATTTCTCTAAGAATAATTTTTCCAACTTAGAGATTGTGAGGAGTTTTTTCCAGCTTTGCTCCAAAAATTCTGTAGGCTGAGGGAGGAGAGATGTTTGGTGATTGACGTCTAACATGCGAGCAGTATTTTCTGCGCGTTCTGTGTAGCGTGCCATCCAGTACAGGCAATCAGCGGTACGACTTAGCATATTGACTTATCCCTATTATTCTTCGAGTACCCAGGT
>JBJOEU010000144.1:0-4123 GCA_046049115.1 Pseudomonadota bacterium | reverse complement strand
ACCGAGTTGTTCACAGAAGATCTGATCACTCCGCAAGATATGGTGGTCACACTTTCTAACACTGGTTACATGAAGAGCCAGCCTCTGAGTGAATACCGTGCGCAAAAACGTGGTGGTCGTGGCAAACAAGCTGCAGCCACCAAGAATGAAGATTGGATTGAAACACTCTTCGTTGCCAATACGCATGACATCATTCTGTGCTTCTCCGATCGTGGACGTATGTACTGGCTCAAAGTGTGGGAAGTTCCGCAGGGTAGCCGTAACTCACGCGGTAAGCCAATTGTTAATATGTTCCCGCTGATTGAGGGTGAAAAGATCACTGTGATTCTCCCGATTAAGGGATATCAAGATGACCACTACGTCTTTATGGCAACGAGCCTGGGTACTGTGAAGAAGACACGTTTGTCTGACTTCTCAAATCCACGTAAGGCCGGAATTATTGCTGTTGACTTAAATGAAAACGACTTCTTGGTTGGCGCTGCGATTACTGATGGTCAGCATGATGTGATGTTGTTCTCCGATGCTGGTAAAGCAGTGCGCTTTGATGAGAATGATGTTCGTCCAATGGGTCGTACAGCGCGCGGTGTGCGTGGTATGAACTTAGGCGAAGGTCATCAAGTAATCGCCATGTTAGTTGCCCCAGCTGAAGCTGCTGAAGGCGCTGAAGCAGTTGTCGTTGACGCGAATGGCCTTGCTATTCCGAGTAGCGTACTAACTGCAACAGAAAACGGTTTTGGTAAGCGCACTCCGATTGGTGAATACACCCGTCATGGTCGCGGCACTAAAGGCATGATTGCGATTCAGACAACTGAGCGAAACGGAAAAGTAGTTGCCGCTGCTTTGGTATCTCCTGAAGATCAAATTATGTTGATTACTACTGGCGGTATTTTGGTGCGCACTCGTGTTTCAGAGATTCGTGAGATGGGTCGCGCAACTCAAGGCGTCACCTTGATCAACGTTGATGAAGGTACGCGTTTGTCTGGCTTGCAGCGTATTGCTGAAAGCGATTCTGATGATGAGAATGATTTGGATGATGGTGAAGACGGTGAAGGTGGAGATGTTGCTGCCGATCCAACGCTGGATTCCAATTCTGATGAAGCTGGCGATGCCTAATTGGCATCCATTTAAGGTTAATTAATACATCATGACGTTTGACCGCCGCATTTTTAATTTCGCTGCGGGACCTGCTACTTTGCCTGAAGAGGTATTGCAGCAGGCTGCTGCGGAGATGTTGAATTGGCAGGGCTTGGGTGCAAGCGTCATGGAAGTGAGTCATCGGGGCAAAGAGTTCATGGCCTTGTATGAGGAAGTGCTGCAAGACTTGCGCACCCTCATGGGCATTCCGGATTCTTATGAAATTTTGATGCTTCAAGGTGGCGGTTTAGGTCAAAATGCCGCTATTCCAATGAATCTAATGCCCTTAGCCAAGAATGGCCCTAAGGCAGATTTCTTAGTTACTGGCGTCTGGTCTGAAAAATCTTACAAAGAAGCGGACAAGTATGGTCATGCTCATTTGGTAGCCTCTTCTGCGGCTGATAAATTCAATACGATTCCTGCAAGATCTACTTGGCAACTATCAGATGATGCTGCTTACGTTCATTACTGTGCGAACGAAACCATTGGTGGCGTAGAGTTTCCAGATACACCTGATGTCAATGGCAAGCTCTTAGTTGCTGATATTTCTAGCAATATTCTTTCTAGAGAAATCGATGTCACCAAGTGTGGCGTTTGGTTTGGTGGGGCACAGAAAAATATTGGCCCATCCGGTGTAACGATTGTGATCGTACGTAAAGATTTGATGGGGCACAGTATGAAAATTACGCCATCAATTTGGGATTGGTCTAAACAGGCAGCAACTGACTCGATGCTCAATACGCCACCAACTTTTTCAATCTACATGGCCGGGCTAGGTTTTAAGTGGTTGCTCAAGCAGGGCGGTGTAAAAGCGATCGAGAAACGCAATCAAGAAAAAGCGGATTTGCTCTACAACTTCCTAGATCAAAGTAGTCTTTACGAAAATCGTATCCCCAAAGAATATCGTTCCAGAATGAACGTCACCTTCTTTTTGAAGGATGAAGGTTTAAACGCCCAGTTCCTCGAGCAATCTAATGCAGCAGGCTTAGTTGCCTTGCGCGGCCACAAGGCAGCAGGCGGTATGCGCGCCAGCATTTACAACGCAATGCCGCCGGAGGGTGTCAAAGCCTTGGTGGAATTTATGCGTGACTTTGAAAGGCGTGCCTAATGAGCTCCAAAGACCAGAGTACTGAAGAACAGCGCCTAGCGCCAATCCGCGACAAGATCGATGCGCTGGATGCGCAGATTTTGGATTTGTTGTCGGAGCGTGCAAAAGCAGCTCAAGAGGTCGGCCACATTAAAGGTGGGTTTTCATCACCCGTGTTTAGGCCGGAGCGTGAGCGTCAAGTAGTTGCTCGCTTACAGCAGCTCAGTAAGGGCCCGTTGTTGCCTGATGGCATTGCAGCAATTTGGCGTGAAGTCATGTCTGCTTGTCGTGCTTTAGAAGCTCGCCAAACAATTGCTTATCTCGGACCGGTGGGAACATTTTCAGAGCAAGCAGCGCAAACCTATTTTGGCCACTCGATTTCTGGTCTTCCTTGCAACAGTTTGGATGAAGTGTTTAAGGCTGTTGAAAAGGGTGCAGCTCAATTCGGAGTAGTTCCGGTTGAGAACTCTAGCGAGGGTGCTATCTCCCGTACTCTAGATTTGCTTTTAGATTCTCCAATGCGTATCAGCGGCGAAGTAGTACTACCCATTCGCCATCACCTCTTAACCAAGAGTGGTAGCTTGGATGGCATCACCACTGTTTGCGCGCATGCTCAGGCTTTAGCGCAATGCCAGCAATGGCTGAGTGTGCATGCTCCACAGCTAAAGCGTCAGGCAGTCAGTAGCAATGCTGAGGCTGCCCGCATGGCATCCATTGATCCAAGCTTGGCGGCAATTGCGGGTGATCCTGCACAAGAGGCTTATGGATTGCAGGCGGTAGCTGCGCAGATTCAGGACGATCCACATAACCGTACCCGTTTTGTTGTGGTTGGGACTTATGAGTGCCAGCCTACCGGCAAGGATCAAACATCTCTCGTGCTATCAGTAGACAACCAACCAGGTGCCGTACATCGTTTATTGGAGCCCTTGGCTAAGCATGGTGTTTCCATGAACCGCTTTGAGTCCCGCCCTGCTCGCAAGGGAACATGGGAGTACCACTTCTATATTGATGTGGCGGGGCACACTGAAGATGCAAAAGTTGCCAAGGCCTTGGAAGAGTTAAAAACGACAGCTGCTTTTTATAAAAACCTTGGTTCATATCCTCATTCAGCATGACATCAAAATCTCATATCGGCTTAAAACATATTCATGCGATAGCGCCCTACGTTGGTGGGCGACCGATTAGTGAAGTTGCACGTGAATATGGTCTTGATGAAAACAAGATTGTGAAGCTCGCATCCAATGAAAATCCATTAGGAATGCCAAAGTCGGCGCAAGATGCAATGCTCAAGGCTGGGAGTGACTTAGGTCGCTATCCAGACTCTAATGGTTTTGAATTAAAAAATGTTTTGTCAGCGCGTTTAGGTGTTCCAGCAGATTGGATTACCTTGGGCAATGGTAGTAATGACATTTTGGAGTTAGCTGCACGCGCAGTCGCTCAAGCTGGCGACGAGGTGATTTTCTCTAAACATGCTTTTGCGGTTTATCCACTAGCAACACAAGCTGTTGGCGCCAAGGCGATTGAAGTGGCTGCCACTGCAATGTATGGTCATGATTTACCTGCCATGTTGCAAGCAATTAAAGCCTCAGGTGATAAGGCGAAGTTGGTGTTTGTGGCCAATCCAAATAATCCTACCGGTAGTTACTTAACCGCTAAAGAGATCGAAGATTTCTTAATGGCTGTTCCTGCTCATGTGGTGCTTGTATTGGATGAGGCTTACAACGAGTACCTCAGCCCAGACCAGCGCTATGACGCGATTGCTTGGGTAAAGCGCTTCCCTAATATGATTTTGTCTCGCAGCTTCTCAAAGGCCTATGGCTTAGCGGGCTTACGAATCGGATATGGCGTGGCTCAGCCTGCCTTAACGGATTTACTCAATCGCATTCGTCAACCATTTAACGT
>JBJOEU010000143.1:0-4571 GCA_046049115.1 Pseudomonadota bacterium | reverse complement strand
ACCCTGCTCCACATTGAGGAAGGGTTCTGAATATCCAGCAGCACGCAGCTTAGTTAAATCTGCTTGCGTGAAGCACTGGTACTTGCCTTTTAGAGCATCCGGGAATGGAATGTACTCGATTGCTTTTTCTTTCACCAACTCTTCCAAGCTAGCAGGGTTGGCATGATCAATTTTGCGCATGGCGTTTGCTACCGCATGAGCCACATCATTAAATGGTTGTGCACAGCCACTACCAAGATTAAAGATGCCACTGATTTCTGGATGGTCTAAGAAATAGAGGTTTACCTTCACAACATCTTCTACCGATACAAAGTCACGACTTTGCTCGCCTGCGCCATAGCCACCATATTCGCCAAAGAGCTTCACTTTGCCATTAGCTTTGTATTGGTGGTATTGATGAAACGCCACTGAGGCCATACGCCCTTTATGCGATTCAGAGGCCATACGCCCTTTATGCGATTCACGTGGGCCGTAAACATTGAAGTAGCGGAAACCAACCACTTGCGCAGTATTCGCTTTTTCAGCAAAGCGCTTGCGCATCACTTGGTCAACCAAGAACTTGGAGTAGCCGTAAATATTTAATGGCTTCTCATGCTCACGACTCTCTACAAATACATCAGAACCACCATAGGTAGCAGCTGAAGAGGCATAGAGTAATTGCACTTTTTGCTCTGTACAGATCTCGAGCAAGTCCATGGTGTAACGGAAATTATTCGCCATCATGAAAATGCCATCAGTTTCCATGGTGTCGGAGCAAGCCCCTTCATGGAAAACTGCTCTCACCTTGCCAAAACGACCGCTTCTAAATGCTTCCAGAAACTCGTCTTTATCAAGGTAATCAATGATGTCTAAATCTGCCAGATTGCGGTACTTATCCGCCGGACGCAAATCGTCAACGGCAATGATATTTTTCTCGCCACGCGCATTGAGCGCTTGAACAATATTGGCACCAATAAACCCAGCAGCGCCGGTTACGATAATCGTCATTGCAATTCCTCTGAAGTAACGGTGGCCGTACCCAATTTGCCAACCACAATACCGCCTGCACGATTAGCTAAAGCCATCGCTCTTTCCAGTGGCCAGCCAGCTGCTAATGCTACTGCGAGAGTACCGATGACGGTATCCCCAGCACCAGATACATCAAATACTTCACGTGCCTGCGCCTTCACATGGCTCACACCAGCATCAGTAAATAAACTCATACCCTCTTCTGAGCGGGTCAACAATAAGGCTTCGAGGTTTAATGACTTTCTGAGATCTTGCGCTCTCTTGGTGAGATCTTCTTCGCTAGTCCATTGACCAACTACCTGACGCAACTCACTTCGGTTCGGAGTGAGTACGGTGGCGCCGCGATATTTAGCATAGTCATCACCCTTGGGATCGACTAGGATCATTTTCTTTTGGGCATGCGCCTGTTCAATCATTAATGCAACTTGACCCAGCGCACCTTTACCGTAGTCAGACAAAATCACGACATCAGCATCACCCACGAGCTTTTCGTAACGCTCCAACTTATGAGCGAGTGCCGACTCACTAGGCGCCTCTTCAAAGTCTAAACGAATCAATTGCTGTTGTCTTGCGATGACTCGCAACTTCACGGTTGTTGGCACTTTGCCATCAACTTCTAATTGACTATCAACACCGCTCGATTTCAGCAACTCGGTAACGCGATGTCCTGGCTCATCGTCACCAATCACACCCAAGATCGTTGTCTTTGCACCGAGAGCAGCTACGTTACGAGCCACGTTGGCGGCACCACCTAAACGCTCATCAATTTTGCCCACTTGAACAACTGGTACCGGCGCTTCAGGAGAAATGCGATTCGTATCACCAAACCAGTAGCGATCGAGCATGACATCACCCACCACCAATAAGCGGGCTTTAGAAAATTGTTCTCGGTTAGCTTTTTCCACGATGTAACTAATTCCTCTAATCTCTCTGATGGATTCTTGTGTACTGTTAATTAATTATGACGGCCAATACCTTGATACTCAATACCTAATTCTTGCATAGCTTGAGGCTCATACAGATTGCGGCCATCAAAGATAATCGGGTTTTTCAATTTGGCCTTAAGCAGATCAAAATCTGGACTACGGAAAGCTTTCCACTCGGTCACGATCACAAGGGCGTCAGCACCTTGGGTAGCGACCATCGGATCATCCACCAAAGTGACTTGTTTGAGACCCTCTGGGTTGCCTTTAAAGTCCACCTCAAGGCAATGCTGGGTTTCTGGCATCGCCACTGGATCATGAGCTACTACTTGGGCGCCGCGTTTAACTAGCTCTTGGATAATGACTCGACTCGGGGCTTCGCGCATATCGTCGGTATTGGGTTTAAATGCTAGACCCCACATAGCAAACTTCTTACCCTTCAGGTCAGCACCAAAGCGTTTTTCAATCTTTTCAACCAGAATATATTTCTGGGCTTCATTCACTGCCTCTACAGCATCCAGGATCTTGAGATCGCGGCCATGCTCGATTGCAGTCTTCGATAGAGCCGAGACATCTTTTGGAAAGCAAGAGCCGCCATATCCAGTACCGGAGTATAAAAAGCCATAACCAATACGAGAGTCTGAACCAATACCTTGGCGCACTGCTTCAATATCAGCACCTACTAAGTCAGCCAGATTAGCTAACTCGTTCATAAAAGAGATACGAGTCGCCAACATCGCATTAGCTGCGTATTTAGTGAGCTCAGCGCTCTTCACATCCATGTAATAGGTGCGCTCGTGATGGCGATTAAATGGGGCGTAGAGTTTACGCATTTGCTCTTTAGCCCTCAGGCCTGCTGGGGTGCTTTGCGTACCAATCACAATGCGATCTGGGCGCATGAAATCCTCGACTGCTGCGCCCTCTTTAAGGAACTCAGGATTGGAGACTACCGAGCACAGCTCTGGCGAAAGACCCCTCTTTTGGAGCTCTTCAGTAATAGCAGCTTGCACCTTATCAGCAGTACCTACTGGCACAGTCGATTTATCGACGATCACTTTAGGAGTGCTCATATGACGACCGATATTGCGAGCTGCTGCGACGACGTACTGAAGATCAGCAGAGCCATCCTCATCCGGAGGGGTGCCAACAGCAATAAATTGAATATCGCCATGGGCTACAGAGGCGGCAATATCGGTAGAGAACTGCAGGCGACCTGCAGCGCGATTGCGCTCAATCATCTCTTTTAAACCTGGCTCATAAATCGGTACGCCACCAGAATTGAGAATATCAATCTTCTTGGAATCTACGTCTACACAAAAGACGTTATTGCCCTGCTCTGCTAAGCAAGCGCCAGTAACGAGACCTACATAACCGCTGCCGATGATGGTGACTTTCATTTAGCTCCAAATAATTCAGTATTTGATTGGTAATCGCAACTCAAATTACATCGAAGGGCCGCTAGGAACGGCTCCCTCACTGCGCCTTGGGGAATAGGCCTCCCAGTGATTACAACCTGGGCACTGCCAGTAAAAACGTCTCGCGCGGAAACCGCAGTTACCGCAGGTGTAACGAGCCAAACTGGTTGTACGCTGCTTCAATAAACTCAAAGTTGCTTGTAAATCAGAAACCCGCTCTGGCGTGCCATTACTCTCAGCCAATACCAGACGTGTCTCAGCTAATTTTGAAAGAGCGCTTAAGCTTGGTGAATGCTGCATCACTTCAACTAACATCACTTCAGCAGCTTGAGCACCACGAATTTGGGTCATATGCTTTTGTACGATATCTAACAGCTCACCAGAAGCCTGAGTTTTAAGAAGATCGCACAGTGAAGTTAATCCTGCATCCGCTTTATCTAAGGCAACATGAGCAGCCATCCAGCGATCTGCAAGCAAATGCATGTAAGCGGGATGAGTTTTAGCAATGACGGCCCATACCTCGATTGCCTGAGCTGGACGATCCATCGCAATCAAATAATCGCCTTGCAAAATGAGTGCACGTGCGTGATGCGGCACCGCTTGTAATGCCAATTGAACAGATTGCTCAACCTCCGGCAAATCCTTACGACGTAATGCTTCTTGACCGAGCTCACAATGAAACTGTGCAATCTCAGTGTGATGTGATTTTCCTTGTAAGGCCTCGAGCTCGCTAGCAGCAATAATGGCTTTTTTCCAGTCTCGCTCAATTTGATACATCTCGAGCAAACTCTCTTTCGCTGGGGCAGCAAACTTGCCCTCCCCCACACGATTTAATGATGCCTCAGCGCGATCTAATAAACCGGCGCGCAGAAAATCACGGCCCAACTCATAAGCGGCATGATCTCGATCACGTGGTTTTAAGTCATCACGATTAGCTAAGTGTTGGTGAACCCGAATTGCACGCTCAGTTTCGCCACGGCGACGGAATAAATTACCTAAAGCAAAATGAAGATCGATTGTTTCGGGATCAAGTTGAGCGATCTTGACTAAGGTTTCAATTGCCTGATCAGGCTGCTCATTTAATAAAAGACTTAAGCCTTTAAAGGTTGAACGCTGCTGACGCATCCGCTCACGCTCATCCATGCGATTTTCAAGACGCAGGTCCCAGCGACTGGCCAGCCAACCAATGCCAAACATGACCGGTATTAATAGCAGCCAGGAAGTC
>JBJOEU010000142.1:0-6404 GCA_046049115.1 Pseudomonadota bacterium | reverse complement strand
TTTTTCTGCGTTCAGGTTTACACCGCAATCTTTCTTAAAACTACCGTAAAGCTTGCTCCCCAACTGGTTGACCAATTAAGCGTCTATGCAACAGTTGCCCTGTTGCCATTGACTGTCTTTGCAGGATGGCTCTCAGACAAAATTGGCAGAAAGCCTGTCGTTGTCAGCGGCCTCATCTTAGGCGCCACACTCATTCTGCCGGCGTTTTATCTACTGCAAAGTAATGGCGGATCTATCTTATTGATAGCAGGAATTTTGATTAGCTTATCAGCAATCCTGGCACTGGTAGTAGGCCCACAAACAGCCCTACTTGCAGAGTTATTCCCAGCCAAAACTAGAAATAGTGCAGCCACTCTTCCGCATAATTTAGCTGCTGGCTGGATAGGCGGGCTTCTGCCTTTAATTGTCACCTGGTTGAATCAACACTGGGAAAGTAATCTTGCGGGGCTCTGGTATCCGACTATTTTTTTGGCTGGTGGGGCAATTGTGGCAATGCTTTATTTACCAGAAACTAGAAGGGCGAACTTACTCAATTAAGTAGTCTGTAGCAAGCTTGAATACTGTTCCCACAATTGAAAAAACCTAAGTTCGCAAGAACTTAGGTTTTGAATTTTGGTGCCCCTTGTCCGACTCGAACAGACCACCTACTGATTACAAATCAGTTGCTCTACCAGATGAGCTAAAGGGGCAACGGATAATATTTTAACCTATTTCACAATCGTCAAGGAAGGTCTGCTTGCTTTTGGCTTATTGTCACACTCAGGGTCAATCTCTTTAGGTTTATTGACCTTGCCAGCATCGAAAGGGAAGGACATCCCCTGACCATTCTCTCGTGCATAGATTGCTAAAACATGGCTTACAGGGACCATGATTTTTCTTGGAACGCCGCCAAATCTTGCCTGAAAACTGATCCAATCATTATCTAAATTCAGCTGATGGCAGGCCTCGAGGGAGAGATTTAAAACAATTTCATCCTTCTTCACAAACTCCATAGGCACTTCAACACTAGAGTCCACAAAGACCGCCATGAAAGGCGTAAAACCAAAATCCGTGCACCACTGATGTAGGGCACGGATTAGGTAGGGTTTATTACTTGGAATATCAGACATGCTTATTCTGCCGGCCTGAGTAATGAGCCGCTTAGCGACGCATTACCTTTTCTGATGGAGTCAATGCCTCAATGTAAGCAGGTCTGCTGAAAATACGCTCGGCGTACTTTAAGAGAGGAGCTGCATTACGTGAGAGGTCAATACCGTAATGCTCCAAGCGCCACAATAAAGGAGCGATTGCTACGTCAAGCATAGAAAACTCTTCACCCAGCATGTACTTGTTCTTCACAAAAATAGGTGCAAGCTGAGTGAGGCGATCACGAATCGCTAAACGCGCTTTTTCATGAGATTTCTCAGCTGGCTTACCTTTTTCATTCTCCAAGGCTGCAACGTGTACGAACAACTCTTTTTCGAAATTGAAAAGGAAGAGACGCGCGCGCGCACGGGCAACTGGATCAGGCGGCATCAATTGTGGATGAGGAAAACGCTCATCAATGTATTCATTGATGATGTTTGACTCATACAAAATCAAATCGCGTTCAACCAAGATAGGAACTTGGCCATAAGGGTTCATTACTGAGATGTCTTCTGGCTTGTTAAACAAGTCCACATCACGAATTTCAAAGTCCATGCCTTTTTCAAAAAGCACCAGACGGCAGCGTTGCGAGAATGGGCAGTTTGTGCCCGAGTACAACACCATCATAAATTTATTTCCTTAAATATCTACTTCAATACAACAAACGCACAAACAACTGCGACTTTAAACCTTAAAAACTACGGCTTAGTGGATATCTTTCCAGTAAGCCTTGTTCAAGCGTGAAGCTACCAGCGTGAAGATTGCCAAGAAGATCAGCACAATCACACCCAAACGCTTGCGCTCGAGTTGTACTGGCTCAGCCATCCATGACATAAATGCAACTAAGTCAGCAATATTGTCGTCGTACTCTTGTGGCTTCATGGTTCCTGGAGTCAACTGCTCAAAACCAACAAACTTTTTCTCTACACGGCTTGCATCATGTGGATCTGGGCGCTCTTCAAACTTAGCAGCACGCTCACCCTGCAACTGCCAGAGCACATGGGGCATACCAACGTTTGGATACACCAAGTTATTCCACCCAGTTTGAGTGGTGTCATCTTTGTAGAAAGTACGGAAATAGGTATAGAGCCAATCGGTACCGCGGGCGCGCGCTTCTACAGACAAGTCTGGAGGAGTCTTACCAAAGAAGGCCTTGCCGTCTTTAGGTGACATTGAAATAGTCATCAAGTCGCCAACCTTAGCATCAGACAAAATCAAGTTGTCTTTGATTTCTTGATCTGTCAAACCAATATCACGCATGCGGTTGTAACGCACGCTTGTAGCAGAGTGGCAATTCAAGCAATAGTTAACAAATATTTTGGCGCCATTTTGCAAAGAAGCATTGTTACTAACGCGATTTGGTGCAGTTTCCAAAGGGAAACCACCCTCGCTTGCATTTGCAGTTAAACCAAAACCAAGGGCGGCAATCAAGGCCGTAGCCTGACAGACACCCATCACAGTGTGCAAAATTCGTTTCATACTAGTTCCTAATTTCTCGGGTATCTGAATTAATGAGGCTTAAAAGTAACGCGCGTTGGAACCGGCTTGAATGTACCAAGCGTGCTCCAGAACGGCATTGCCAAGAAAAAGCCCAGATAATAAATAGTGCAAATCTGAGAAATCTTTTCGTATATTGGTGATGGCGGCTCAATACCCAGGTAACCCAAGATCACGAAGCTCACAATAAATACGCCGTAGATATATTTATGGAATTGTGGGCGATAACGAATCGACTTCACTGGAGAGTGATCTAACCATGGCAAGAAGAAGAGGATCACAACAGAGCCACCCATAATCACAACACCCCAGAACTTCGCATCAAACGCATAGAAACCAGCAGCCAATACCAATGCGATAGCTGCACATGCGCCTTTTACCTTGATGTCTTTGGACCGCAGGGCAAACATTCCCAAGATTACTGCCAAGAAGATCCACAAAGGCAGCAAGAAATTCGTAGTAGTGGCGCGCAACATAGAATAGAACGGAGTGAAATACCAAACCGGTGCAATATGCGTTGGCGTAACAAATGGATTTGCTGGAATGAAGTTGTTCGCTTCCAAGAAGTAACCACCCATCTCTGGTGCGAAGAAAACAATCGAAGCAAAGATGATTAAGAAACCACCCAAATACATAATGTCATGAACACTGTAAAAAGGATGGAAAGGGATTCCGTCTAAAGGGATACCTTTTTCATCAACCGTGTTCTTAATCTCAATTCCATCTGGGTTATTTGAACCCACTTCATGCAATGCCAGAATGTGTGCCGCAACCAATCCAATCAGCACTAATGGGATAGCAATCACATGGAATGCAAAGAAGCGGTTGAGCGTTGCATCACCAACTACGTAGTCGCCACGTAACCACAGTGATAGATCTGGACCAATCAATGGAATCGCGGAAAATAAGTTCACGATTACTTGAGCGCCCCAGTAGGACATTTGACCCCACGGGAGCAGGTAACCGAAGAATGCCTCACCCATTAAGGCCAAGAAAATGGCGCATCCGAAGATCCAAATGAGTTCACGTGGCTTGCGATAGGAGCCGTAGATCAAACCACGGAACATGTGCATATACACCACTACGAAGAACATCGAGGCGCCAGTTGAGTGCATGTAACGGATCAGCCAACCGAAGGGAACTTCGCGCATGATGTATTCAACAGACTCAAACGCCTTAGCAGCGTCTGGTTTGTAGTTCATGGTCAAGAAGATACCGGTAATAATCTGAATGGCCAGGACCACAATGGCTAACGCACCAAAAATATAGAAGAAGTTCAGGTTTTTAGGGGCGTAATACTCGCTCATATGACGCTTGAAGGCTTCAGTAACAGGTAGACGTGAGTCAACCCAAGCCATCATCTTCACTGCGGCAGATGCGTTTGCTGGGACTTCTTTTTCGTGAAATGCCATTTATTTTTAGGCCTTCTTATCTTCGCCAACCAGAATTTTGGTGTCGCTCAAATACATATGTGGCGGCACTTCCATATTGTCTGGGGCTGGTTTGTTCTTAAATACACGGCCGGCCATATCAAATGTAGAGCCATGGCATGGGCAGAGGAAACCGCCTTGCCAAGTGTTTGGCAAAGAGGGTTGAGCGCCTGCCTCAAACTTAGGCGTAGGCGAGCAACCTAAATGCGTACAGATACCCACTACAACCATATATTCAGGCTTAATCGAGCGCCATTGATTTTGCGCATAAGGCGGGGTAAATTGGGCTGGATCCCTTAAAGAATCCGGGTCTGCAAGCTCGGCATCAATCTTAGAAAGCTCGGCAACTTGCTCAGGGGTGCGACGCACTACCCACACAGGCTTACCGCGCCACTCCACCATACGCATCTCATCTGGCTGCATACCAGCAATATCGATTTCGACAGCAGCTCCAGCGGCTTTAGCACGCTCCGAAGGCTGAAAACTATCCACAAAAGGGTAGAGGGCTGCTGCTGCACCAACACCGCCAACTGCTGAAGTGGCGATCAACCAATTACGGCGATCCTTATCCATACTGGGCTTGTCACTCATTTACAAAATTCCTCGAAAAGAGCATTTATAGGTAAAAATACTTAAAGATGAGATTTTAAAGTAAAAATGGGGTATGCATCAAAGTTATGGGGTTAATTTTGAGTTAACCTCAATCTATGCGAAATGAAAGGTATTTATGGCGGTTTTAAAGGAATTTCGGGACTTTGCAGTTAAGGGGAATGTGGTTGATTTAGCGGTGGGCGTCATCATCGGCGGGGCGTTTGGGAAGATCGTAGATTCCCTAGTCAACGACATCGTAATGCCAGTAATTTCCACCCTTTTGGGGGGTCATATTGACTTTACTAACCTCTTTTTGGTGCTTGGCAAGATTCCAGAAGGGGTGCCCAGGACATTTGATGCCCTCAAAAAAGCGGGTGTACCTATTTTTGCCTATGGAAACTTCATCACGATCTCTATTAACTTCATCCTTCTGGCATTTGTCATCTTTCAGATGGTGAAAATCGTCAACAGGATCCGCACCACTGATGCGTCACCAACACCACCAACACCAGAAGATGTGGTTTTGTTGAGAGAAATTCGGGATAGCCTTAAAAGATGAGGAGCGGCGAATCTATTTACCGGCTGCCTTGATAACGCATTTGCCCAGCTTTGACCAATAGTCCCTGGCCTTTGGTGTCAATTCTATGCACTTTTTACGGCCGTCGGTGTCAGCACCATAGCGGATGAGATCCTGCTTTTCTAAATATGCAATACGCCTATGCAGGGTAGCCGGTGACCCTATGTCATTTGCATAAATAACATCCCCAACTAAGAGCGGCTTACCCCGCTTTTCATGAGTGACGATAAATTCGAGTAACTTTTTTTCAACGTGATCTAACTTTGGGAAAGATGGGGATGCCTCAAGGGCTTCAAGCAATTGCGTAAATCTAAGATACGCGTCAGTAAGTAAAGAGGATTGCATGTTTGTCTCCAACTGCTTATTTTTAATTTCTTATTCCTATACTCTAAACCAAAGTTCAGATAGTTCCGAAATTTTTTAAATTGCCTCGAGGGTTACCCCCCCTGCTATTTCTGTTTATTTAAATTAGAATTATTTATGAATATTAATAGTGATTTATGAATAAAGAAAAGATAATCCAGGTTTTAACTGTGCTTTGTATAGCAGTAGTTTGGGGTATCTGTGATTTTATAAATCATGAGGCACTTCTTTTTACTAAATCTGAGAAGTTTCTTTATCCAGTGTATCTGTTGGCCGGTCTGCGATTGCTTGCAGTTATATTGTTTGGCTATGTCGGATTCTTTGGCATCTTTTTCGGAAATGCATTTTCCAGTATTTTATGGCGAGATTATGAGCCAAATGATGCCATTTGGTTAGCGCTACTGTCTTCCTTTGCCGCTCTATTTTCCTATAAGTTATGGCAAAAATTAACTGCCAGAAATGATTCATTTAGCGGAGTGCGCCCTCTTCAGCTTTTTTATCTAATTGCTTTAAACGGCATGATCACTGGGTTATTTAGATTTTCATACCTTTTTTATATCGATAATGAAACTTCCAGCTCCCTCATCTTCAATACCATAGCATCAAATATCTCTGGAGCCCTTTTCTTTTTCTTCCTCATCAAACTCTCTCGTAATGCCTATCAAAGAATAAGTAGCTAATCTCAATCAGCATCAAAAAACCTTTAAATCTTCATCTCTTAGTTTATGGAGATTTAAAGAATGAAAAAATCGCTATTAGCAGTTGCAGCAATCGGCGCATTTGCGTCAGCAGCTCAAGCTCAGTCATCAGTGACTGTTTAC
>JBJOEU010000141.1:0-4163 GCA_046049115.1 Pseudomonadota bacterium | reverse complement strand
GTAAGTCCCTTTTGGAGTTGGGCCGCAACACCATCAATACTGTTCTTCAGACTTCTCGCCATCCACTCGGAGTAGTTCAGTGTTTGCAACAGTTCACGATGATTGGTCGATTGACTTTGATGGTGAGTAGAGGCTCCACTGGCAGCTTTAGCAATCTGATAATAAGGATTGCTTGCATGGCTGGTAAATGCATTGAGGCCCTGATCATAGGAAGTGGCGCGCCAAAACTGATCGAGCTCAGGCTGGAGTTTGCGTAAATTACGCAAATCCCAAAAACGGGAGAGCAGAATTACCCAAGTCACAATCGAGCAGAGGAGAAGTGCGATGGCCACAAAGCGGGTAACTGCATCGCCCTCGAGCCATAAATTTGCTAAGCCAAATGGTGTGTTCATAATGTTAATTCTTTAAATTAAATTTAATTAAAAGGTTGGTAGAAATTCTCTGGGGCGAACCATTTACTAAAAATGGTTTGAAGCGATAACGACGACCAATTTCTGTTGCTGCTCTGTCTAATCTTGGAAATGAGCTGGAACGCAATAAGGCAACATCCTCAACACTTCCTGATTCATCAATAATTAATCTCACTACCACCTCTCCTTGCTCTCCGGATCTCTTGGAAAAAGAAGGGTAATAAGCATCTGCATCTGGCTGGTATACGACCACCAGTTTACCAATGTCAGTCTGAATCGGTGTGCCACTGGATCCAGAGGTGTTGGCAGGTGCAACCGTAGCATTTGGAGCTTGTGACTCACTTTTAGATTGCTGGGCAGGGGGTGTTGGGGTTTGTGACTGGGTTTGTGGCGGTGTTGGTGCCTGCGTGGATTTTTCATCCACCGTTTTCTTCTTTTGTTCTTGCTTGGGTTTTGGTGGAGGCGCAGCAGGGGTAGCCTGGGGCTGTTTAGCAGCCTCGGGGCTCACCAGATTAGCCATCACTCGCGCATCATCTTGATTACTATCGTTATCAGGCTTCATCCCACTCTGAAAGCCAATCAAAAACAATAAATGCAAGGCAATAACAATACCAATGATGATGCGCTCAGTCTTGTCGAATGGTAGGTGTGCATTCATCCGATTTAAAAAGGTGCTCATGTGAAGGAACTCACCAGCTGAGATTCAATGCTGTGTTTAACCAGGTCTGATTGCATGAGCTCGCGTGCCATGTGGTGCAATTTCTGCGCATCTTTACTGCTGATGAATTTAATAGAACCATATTCACCATCATCTAATTGCTTGCCCTGTGACTCTAGTTTTCGTTTTAGTTGGCGTACTACTGCCTCACTGGTATCAATCAAATTAATTGAATCCCCCAATAACTTGCGTATCGCTTTTCGCAAGAAGGGGTAGTGCGTGCATCCCAGAACCAGAGTGTCTGCCCCTGCCTCCTGAATGGGTTCTAGATGTTCGGCAAGTAGCTCTAGAGTTTGCTCACCATGAGCTTGTCCCGCTTCAATCAGGGGAACTAGGCCGGCACCCGCTTGCTTAATAAACTGACAATTGGGAAGGGTGGCCAGTAGATCACTGAACTTATCACTCTTGAGCGTGGCTTCAGTTGCGAGGACGCCGACAATGCCATTGCTGGACTGCATTGCTGCAGGCTTGATGCCTGGCTCTACGCCGATGATCGGAATATTGCTGAGCTCATTACGAATCCCTGCAATAGCCTGGGCGGTGGCAGTGTTACACGCGACCATGATGGCATCGCAACCTTGCGCTGCTAAGTATTGGCATAACTCCCTGCTGCGCGAAGCTATCCACTCACTAGACTTTTCTCCATAGGGAGCATTGATAGAGTCGGCTAGGTATATATAGTCATGCTCAGGAAGCTGGCGTAAAGCCTCATCCAGAATGGATAAGCCTCCAACGCCAGAATCAAAAACTCCGATGAGTGCCAAGTAAGGTCGCTTAATTAAGGACGGTTAATTGAATGAAGAAATGATGCACTCATTGACTCAGGCAATCGTGACTGGAATTCCGGCAATCTTTGCTTGCCACTCTTTGGGGCCGGTCTCATGCATCGAGATGCCGGCAGAACTGACCGCTACTGTCACTGGCATGTCTTTGACATCGAATTCATAAATGGCTTCCATACCAAGATCTGCAAAACCCACCACCTTTGCAGTCTGAATGGCTTTAGACACTAAGTAAGCTGCGCCACCAACGGCCATCAAGTAAGCGGACTTATGTTTCTTAATCGCTTCAATAGCAGTAGGGCCACGTTCCGCTTTGCCAATCATGGAGATCAAGCCAGTTTGAGCCAGCATCATCTCAGTGAACTTATCCATGCGAGTTGAAGTTGTTGGGCCTGCTGGGCCAACCGCTTCACCGCCTACTGGATCGACTGGACCAACGTAATAGATCACACGGTTCTTAAAGCTTACTGGTAATTCTTCACCTTTAGCTAGCATGTCAGCGATGCGCTTATGTGCTGCATCTCGACCAGTCAAAATTTTGCCGTTGAGGAGCAGTGTCTCGCCTTCTTTCCAGCCGGCCACTTCTTCGGCAGTCAGGGTATCTAAGTTCACACGCTTCGATTTCTTGGTATCTGGAGTCCAAGTGACATCTGGCCAATCAGATAATGATGGCTTTTCTAATATCGCTGGGCCATCGCCATGCAAGTGGAAATGCACGTGACGGGTTGCGGCACAGTTTGGAATCATTGCTACTGGCAATGAAGCGGCATGCGTTGGGTACTCCATGATTTTGATATCGAGAACAGTTGCTAAACCACCGAGACCTTGCGCACCAATACCAAGCTTATTCACCTTCTCGTAGATCTCCAAACGCAGCTCTTCAGCACGAGTCTTCGCACCGCGTGCGATAAGTTCTTGAATATCTACCGGGCCCATCAAGGACTCTTTAGCCATCAACATGGCTTTCTCTGGGGTCCCACCAATACCGATACCTAAGATGCCAGGAGGGCACCAGCCGGCACCCATCGTTGGGACGGTTTTGACTACCCAGTCGACGATTGAATCAGAGGGGTTAAGCATGACCATCTTGGCTTTGTTCTCCGAGCCGCCACCTTTGGCCGCGCAAATGACTTCAACATCATCACCTGGGACGATTTCATAATGAATCACCGCCGGAGTGTTGTCGCCCGTGTTTTTACGCTTACCCGCTGGATCGCTCAAAACAGATGCACGTAAAGGGTTATCTGGGTTCATGTAGGCCCGACGTACGCCCTCGTTCACCATTTCAGTGACGCTCATGGTGGCATCGCCCCATTGAACATTCATACCAATTTTGAGAAAAACGACTGCAATACCGGTGTCCTGGCACATCGGGCGGTGACCTTCTGCGCACATCCGACTATTGGTCAAAATCTGTGCAATCGCATCCTTTGCTGCGGCACCTTGCTCAAGCTCATAGGCTTTGCCCATGGCGGAGATAAAGTCCTTGGGGTGGTAGTAAGAGATGAACTGGAAGGCATCTGCCACGCTCTGGATGAGGTCGTTTTGTTTGATATTTGTCATGGTTTTAGGCTTAATTGTGTAAGGTTTAATCTATTTTAAGGGTTTGCCATAGAGCAAATCTAGCGTGTTTTCACTTATCTTATTAGCTCTTGGGGATGCATTTCCCTAACTCTGCACTATTTTTGCGGAAAAAGACGACTGATTATTGAATAGAAGGGCTGTGAAGCATGGAACCATTGATGCAAGAAAACCGCGTATTTAACCCACCTGCAGACTTTGTAAAATCTGCTGCCATCCCTGGAATGGAAGCTTACAACAAGCTTTGTGCTGAAGCCAACTCAGATTATGACGGTTTCTGGGGTCGTCTTGCTAAAGAAAATATGTTCTGGAAGAAGCCTTTCACTAAGGTTTTAGATGAATCTAAGGCACCTTTTTATAAGTGGTTTGAAGATGGCACAACCAATGCTTCTTATAACTGCCTAGACCGCCAAGTTGAAAATGGCCTTGGTAATAAGACCGCGATTATTTTTGAAGCAGATGATGGATCTGTTACTAACGTCACTTATCAAGAGTTGCTTGAGCGTGTTTGCAAAATGGCAAATGCACTTCGTAAGATGGGCATTAAGTCTGGTGATCGCGTCATCATTTACATGGCGATGACGATCGAAGGTGTTGTTGCGATGCAAGCTTGTGCTCGTATCGGTGCAATTCACTCTGTTGTGTTTGGTGGATTTTCCGCTCAAGCGCTAC
>JBJOEU010000140.1:0-4166 GCA_046049115.1 Pseudomonadota bacterium | reverse complement strand
AGATATCGCCATGCTGCACGCCATGGGCATGCGGATTGTGTTGGTTCACGGCATCCGCCCTCAAATCGAAGAGCAATTAATGCTTCGCAACATCAAGAGTCAATTTGGTCAAAGCGCAATGCACAGCTATCGGATTACTGATGCAGCTGCCCTTGAGTGCGTTAAAGAAGCTGCTGGTGAATTACGCCTCGATATCGAAGCAGCATTTAGTCGGGGGTTACCGAATACCCCGATGGCAGGCTCACGAATTTCTGTCATCTCAGGCAACTTTATTACCGCAATGCCCGTAGGCGTAGTTGAAGGAATTGATTACATTCATACTGGCTTAGTGCGTAAAGTGGATTCCACCTCCATTAAGCTCTCGCTCGATAGCAATAAGATCGTTCTGCTCTCACCTTTGGGATTCTCACCAACTGGTCAAGCATTTAATCTTGCGTTTGAGGATGTAGCCGCATCTACTGCCGCAGCACTCAAAGCGGATAAATTGATTTTCTTGAGCCCTTATGCCGGTTTGAAGGATGAGGAAGATGACTTCATCACCGAGCTCTCAATGCCTCAGCTTCAAGAATACGTAGCCCAACATCCAGAACTCGATCTAGGCATGAAGAGTTTGTTAAATATTTCTGGCAGAGCTATTCGTGCTGGCGTCAGTCGGGTGCATTTCTTACCTTGCAACCAAGATGGTGCCCTGTTAGAGGAACTCTTTACCCATGATGGTATTGGCATGATGCTGGCCTCTTCCGATATTGAGAATTTACGCGAAGCCAATCAAGATGACGTGGGCGGTATTCTGCAACTTACCAGCCCGCTTGAAGAAGAAGGTATTTTGGCTGCACGAGGTCAAGATGTGATTGAACGTGATATCCAGCGCTTCTCAGTAATTGAGCATGACCGCGTTCTCTTTGGATGTGCAGCCCTATTCCCATTTCCGAATGGCGTAGGTGAACTTGCTTGTCTCGCAGTAGACCCCGATGTTCAAGGTTCAGGTGATGGAGAACGTTTGCTTAAGCGCGTTGAAATGCGAGCAAAACGGGAAGGCATCAAGAAGCTGTTTGTCTTGACGACTAGAACAGAGCACTGGTTTTTGAAGCGTGGCTTTAAACGCGCCTCTGTAGATGATCTTCCAGAAGAAAGAAAGCAAATTTACAACTGGGATCGTAAATCCATGGTCTTAACCAAAGATCTTTAATAAGTTATTCGTTTTATATTTTTTCTTTAGTACACCGTATTTGAAAGGCAACACAAATGGCACGCATGGTTCAATGCATCAAACTCAACAAAGAAGCTGAAGGCATGGACTTCGCTCCACTACCGGGTGAGCTCGGCAAGAAAGTTTGGAATCAAGTCTCCAAAGAGGCATGGGCCGCTTGGTTAAAACACCAAACCATGCTTATTAATGAGAATCGCCTGAACATGGCCGACCCTCGTGCCCGCCAGTACCTCCTTAAGCAAGTTGAAAAATACTTCTTTGAAGGTGGTGCAGACATGGCCCAGGGCTATGTACCGCCCGCTGAATAATTCTTTTTGAATATCTCTTGACGAGTCAAATTCAGAAGCATAGGATGAAATCGTAGTCAGTCAGCTTGTGTGGTTGGCTACATTGGCGAAAGCCACTACTCGTAAGCATATCTATATGCTTATGGGCATCGGGAACATCAACTCTTCCCTTTGCCTGCGCCATGAATCGTCATGGCAAACAAACCCGATGGTTCAGCTTGCTGCCCCGTCGGGTTTTTTAGTTTAAAAGGCAATCCTATTCACGCCAGATGCATTGCTCACCAACAAAATATCCGCCTTCTCTTTGGCGAATAAACCCACAGTGATGACGCCAGCGATTTGGTTGATCTGAGCCTCAAGAACGATGGGATTGGTGATCTTTAAACCAGCGACATCCAAAATCCATCCGCCGTTATCTGTCACAAATGGCTGACTTGGTGTCTGACCTAAGTCAGCACGAGTCTCTTTGCTCATTCTGAGTGCGACTGTGCCGCCTAACTTGGCCAGCTCTTGAGTAACAATGCCTTTTGACAAGGGAATGATTTCCACAGGCAATGCAAAGTTACCCAGTACTGGAACCTGCTTAGAGGAATCGCAGATACAGATAAATTGCTTGGCCATAGAAGCAATAATTTTTTCACGGGTCAAAGCACCGCCGCCACCTTTAATCATGTGGCCGGCAGGATCGATTTCATCAGCGCCGTCCACATAGGCAGGTAGATGATCTACCTCATTGGGATCCAAGACCTTAAAACCGTGTTTTA
This sequence comes from Pseudomonadota bacterium, assembly GCA_046049115.1. GTDB lineage: Bacteria > Pseudomonadota > Gammaproteobacteria > Burkholderiales > Burkholderiaceae > Polynucleobacter. Next base: position 1,905 of record JBJOEU010000140.1, on the reverse strand, counting down.
AGAGGCGCTCAGTCGTGGCATTGGAGCTAGACACCGTACCAGCAAAATGATCCTTGTGAGGTGCTAAGGCATCAATGAAGTAGTTAGCAGTGGAACCAGTCCCGACACCTAAGATCTGGCCTGCAGGTAGCTTTAATGCCTCATCCCGAGCCGCTTCACCTACCAATTGCTTTAGTTGATCTTGATTCATGATCTTGCCCAATATCCTTATTTGAACTGGAACAGCCCTTTATATCCATCTATCATATGATATTCAATCTGTTCCACCTGATTAATACATTGAGAGTATTGCAAATAGCCATGACATCACCTGCAAGCGCACTGAGCCAACTCAAACAATTCACTACCGTCGTGGCCGACACTGGCGACTTTGAACGTATGCGGGAATACCAGCCGCAAGACGCCACTACCAATCCCTCTCTCATCCTGAAGGCTGCGCAGCAAGCCAACTATCAGGCCCTGGTAAATCAGGTCAAATCAGCCCATCCTGGCATCAAACCCATCGATTTAGTCGACCACATCTTAGTAGCTTTTGGTCTGGAGATTTTAAAGATCGTCCCCGGCAGAGTTTCGACTGAAGTCGATGCCCGCCTCTCCTTTGATACTTTGGCAACAATTAACAAGGCTAAGCACCTTATCTCGCTGTATGAATCCCACGGGATCGACCGTAAACGTGTATTGATTAAGTTAGCCGGCACATGGGAAGGAATTGAGGCAGCCAAAGCTTTAGAGGCTGAGGGTATTCACTGCAATATGACCTTGCTCTTCTCTTTGGTGCAAGCAGCAGCTTGTGGAGCAGTCAATGCGAAATTAATTTCCCCCTTTGTAGGGCGTATTACCGATTGGCATAAAACAAAGCTTGGCAGCAATTGGAGTGATGAAAACAATGGCGGCGCAAATGATCCCGGCGTTACCTCGGTCAAGCGTATCTTCCACTATTACAAACACTTCGGAATCAGCACTGAAATCATGGGGGCTAGCTTTCGCAATATCAGTCAAATATTAGAGCTAGCCGGATGTGACTTATTGACTATCAGCCCAGAGCTATTGGGCGACCTTCAAAAAAGCAATGTTGTAGTGGAGAAAAAACTAAATGCAAGCAATGCAGCTAGCGCGCTTGCCAGCGAAAATATCCTAGCGCTCAAGCTAGATGAGTCAAACTTTAGATTGCAACTGAATAATGATGCAATGGCCACCGAAAAACTAGCCGAAGGCATTAGGAATTTCTGCATCGATACTGAGAAACTAGAGGCGCTCTTAAGTCACTAATTCTGTAAATTGCTAGATTGAGGAGTCGAGATGATTATTCATTGCCCGCATTGCAATAAAGGAAATCGTGTTCCTGCTGAAAAGCTCAATCAAACGCCTATCTGCGGAGCCTGCCAACAAGAACTCCTATCACTACCCATCAATGCCACTGCGGCGAACTTTAGCGAACTAGTATCGCAATCCACTATGCCAGTGATAGTCGATTTCTGGGCACCATGGTGCGGGCCCTGCAAAATGTTTGGCCCGACCTTTCAGGCGAGTGCGATTGCTCATGCAAATCAAGTTTTGTTTGTGAAGGTCAATACCGAGGCAGAGCAACTACTCGGATCGCAATGGAATATCCGCTCAATCCCAACCCTAGCAGGATTTAAGGATGGCAAAGAAGTGCATCGTATTAGTGGCGCTCTCCCACCAGCTCAACTAGAGCAATTTGTGAAGCAGCTGACTATGTAGGCTATTTGGATAAACGCTGTCTTAGCGCCTCATACAAGCAGACGCCACTAGCAACGGATACGTTCAGACTCTCTACGACACCCATCATCGGAATACGTACCAACTCATCACAAGTCTCACGGGTTAAGCGACGCATGCCCTCACCTTCTGCACCCATAACAATACCAATGGGGCCAGTCAGAT
>JBJOEU010000139.1:0-4168 GCA_046049115.1 Pseudomonadota bacterium | reverse complement strand
TTGGTACCAAATACCAACATCACGATTACCAAAACAATCAACCAATGCCAAATGCTAAATGAACCCATTTTTAATCTCCTCGGACTATTTTTTCCAGGGGCGCGGTCCGCCCATCACATGCAAGTGCAAGTGATAAACCTCTTGCCCACCATCCGCACCATTGTTCACTACCAATCTAAAGCCGCCATCTTTTCCGGGACGGCAACCCTGCTCCTTGGCAAGACGCGGTGCTAATTCCATCATTCTACCTAGCAATGGCGCATCTATCAGTTCCGCAGACTCCAACATAGGGATATGTTTTTTGGGAATGATCAAAAAATGGATGGGTGCAGCTGGGTTTATATCCTTAAAAGCATAGATTTCTTCATCTTCATAGACCTTCTGAGATGGGATTAATCCTTGGGAAATCTTACAAAATAGGCAATTTGGGTCATGTGACATCAATTACTCCTTGTTGGCCGCTTTTCTGGCGGCTTTTTCTTCGATGCCTGAAGTGCCAAGACGGCGTTCTAACTCAGTAATCACGTCTTCTGGACGCAAGCCAAACTGGGAAAGCGCAATTAAGCAATGAAACCAAAGGTCGGCCATCTCACCTACCAAGAGCTTTTGCTGTTCAGGGGCCAGATTGGAGTTCCGAGCATCCTTAGCTGCCATCACGGCCTCAGTAGCCTCTTCACCAATTTTTTTCAATATCCCATCATCACCCTTAGAAAAGAGCAAAGCAGTATAAGAAGTCTTGGGATCTGCCTCTCCAGCCTTGAACGCATCACGTCGCTGATCCACCACATCGGCTAAATGAGCCAAAGCAGAATCTAAATTAGTAGGGTTTTGTGCTGGACTAGTCATAAAGTGATTTTATGTCTTTTATTGCCGGAAAGACTCTGGGGGTCTTATTTGTGACCCTTAGACTCATCCACCCAGGCAGACTTAGCAGAATCCCACAGCAGAAAGAAACAGCTGTGCTCTCCAGTATGACAAGCAATACCGTCTTTTTGCTCAACCATGAGCAAAATGGTGTCGCCATCACAGTCAAGGCGAATTTCTTTTACTTTTTGGGTGTGGCCGGATTCTTCACCCTTGTGCCATAGCTTTTGTCTTGAGCGGGTCCAATACACTGCCTCGCCCAAGCGCAGTGTTGCCAATAGCGCATCTCGATTCATCCAGGCCATCATCAAGATATCTTTACTACCAACTTCTTGGGCGATGACTGGAACCAGACCTTGCTCATTCCAAGTAACGCTATCAAGCCATGCTCCAGCCTCTAAAGACTCAATTGGAGTGAAGGTATTTTTCATGGTCATCTTCGTCGGATTTTTTCAGTTGATCTGTCTACACATTAAATGCGGACAGGAATTCCTTGGCTCGCCATATATTCTTTCGCCTGGCCAACAGTGTATTCACCGTAATGGAAAATACTTGCCGCAAGTACTGCATCAGCGTGGCCCTTCGTAATGCCATCAACTAAATGCTGCAAATTTCCCACGCCACCAGAGGCGATTACTGGAACACTTACTGCATCACTCACTGCTGCGGTTAATTCCAAATCAAAACCATCTTTGCTACCGTCACGATTCATACTCGTGAGCAAAATTTCTCCGGCACCGCGTTTGGCAACCTCGGAAGCCCATGCAACTACATCCATGCCAGTAGCAGTTCTACCGCCATGGGTAAACACTTCCCAATTACCGGCCTCGGTCTTCTTGGCATCAATCGCCACAACAATACATTGCGAACCGTAATACGCCGCAGCATCAGAAACTAAATCTGGATTGGCAACAGCCGAGGAGTTCATGCTGACCTTATCAGCACCCGCATTGAGCAATCGTCGCACATCCGCTACTGCGCGTACGCCACCACCAACGGTCAAGGGAATAAATACTTGGGAGGCAACATCTTCAATGATGTGCAATATGAGATCACGACCATCAGAGGTAGCAGTAATATCCAAGAAGGTAAGCTCATCAGCACCCTGAGTGTTGTAGCGCTTAGCAATCTCTACTGGATCACCTGCATCACGCAGACCAACAAAGTTCACGCCTTTAACAACGCGCCCTGCCGTGACATCAAGACAGGGAATAATTCTTTTAGTTAGCACTGGTCGACACTTTAGATAATTTTCTTAGCGAACTTGAGGGTTAACTCATCGGCATATTTTTGCGCCGTAGTTAAATCCAAATCGCCAGCGTAAATAGAGCGTCCAGCAATCACACCCATCACACCCTCGGCTTCAGCTTCACACAAAGCTTCAATATCTTGGTTATTAGATAAGCCACCACTAGCAATCACCGGAATCCGAATGGCTTGAGCTAATTTAATCGTGGCATCCATATTGATGCCCTTCATCATGCCATCGCGGCCAATATCAGTGTAGATGATGGCTTCAACACCATAATCTTCAAATTTCTTAGCAAGGTCAATTACTTCATGGCCCGTAATCTTGCTCCAACCATCAGTTGCTACTTTGCCATCACGCGCATCTAAACCCACCATGATATGGCCAGGGAAAGCAGTGCAAGCATCTTGAACAAAGCCGGGACTTTTGACCGCCGCTGTACCAATAATTACGGTACTAATACCGTCATCTAACAAACGTTCAATAGTCTCTAAATCTCGAATACCACCGCCCAACTGAACTGGAATCTCATTTCCCACTGCTTTCAAAATAGATTTAATGGCAGATTCATTTTTAAGCTTTCCGGCAAAAGCACCATTCAAATCCACAAGATGCAAACGACGTGCCCCCTTGCTAATCCAATGCGCAGCCATTGCGCCTGGATCTTCAGAAAACACAGTGGCCTTATCCATGTCACCTTGTTCGAGTCGAACACAGTGACCATCTTTTAAGTCAATTGCGGGAATGAGCAGCATAGCGGTAAATTAGAGAAGTTTTAAGGTTGCCAAGAAACGAAATTTTTGTAGAGCTTTAATCCGTATTCTGCACTTTTTTCTGGGTGAAATTGTGTTGCAAAAATATTATCCCTTGCAACAGCAGAAGTAAACCAATCACCATATTCAGTTGAGCCTGCAATATCTTCTTTGCGCTGCGGCACAACATAGTAACTGTGTACAAAATAAAAACTGGCCAGATCCGGAATGCCATTCCACAGTGGATGCTGCTGATCCTGACGAACCTGGTTCCAACCCATATGAGGAACCTTATAAGCAGAACCATCTGGCTGTAACTTGCCAGTCAATTCAAATCGCCGTACCTCACCCGGAATTAATCCCAAGCAAGGAGTCCATATTGAATTGGAATTTACCCGCACTTCAGCGCTTTGGTCAAAGAGCATCTGCTCGCCTACACAAACGCCTAATAGCGGCTTATTTTTGGCGGCATCAAGTAGCGCCTCTAATAAACCAGACTCTTGAAGATGTTTGATGCAATCGGGCATAGCACCCTGCCCTGGAAGCACTACTCGCTCTGCGGCAATGATTTCTTCTGGGGTGTGCGCGATCAGGACATTGGCATCTGGCGCCACATGATGAAAGGCCTGATAGACGGAACGCAGGTTACCCATTCCGTAGTCAACGATCGCAATGGTTTGCGCCACTTATTAGCCTATGTTCTTTGGTTTTTTGACAGTCTTCTACTCAATGCTAGAAATTTTCTAGATTAGAGGCTGCCCTTAGTCGAAGGAACAACACCAGAGGCACGTGGATCGAGCTCTAAAGCCATGCGCAATGCACGACCAAAGGCCTTGAAGACAGTTTCAATTTGGTGGTGAGCATTAATGCCACGTAAGTTATCGATGTGCAAAGTGACTCCAGCATGGTTTACAAAACCACGGAAGAACTCGATGCTGAGATCAACGTCAAAATCACCCACCCGTGCGCGGGTAAATGGCACATTGAACTCCAGCCCCGGACGACCAGAAAAGTCGATCACTACACGAGACAGGGTCTCATCCAAAGGAACGTAAGAGTGGCCGTAGCGGGTAATACCCGCCTTATCACCAACCGCCTTAGCAAATGCTTGACCCAAAGTAATGCCCACATCCTCAACGGTATGGTGGTCATCAATATGGGTATCGCCATTTGCCACTACTTTGAGGTCAATCATGCCGTGACGGGCAATTTGATCCAGCATATGGTCCAGGAAAGGTACGCCAGAGGCTAGCTCAGCCTTACCTGTGCCATCTAAATTGATAGCAATTTGAATTTTGGTTTC
>JBJOEU010000138.1:0-4180 GCA_046049115.1 Pseudomonadota bacterium | reverse complement strand
GGATTGACGATTGCAGTGGCTTTGGGCAGTCGATCGCCTGGTAGGTGGTGGTCCGTCACGATGACTTCCATTCCTAGCTCGCGAGCTCGGTCTACTCCAGCTTCGCTAGCAATGCCGTTATCAACGGTGATGAGATATTTAGGTTTGGGAATTTGTTGGGCAGCTAGATCGACTACCTCTGGTGTTAGTCCATAGCCCATCGTGAAGCGATTGGGCACCAAAAACTGAATGGGGGTATCCGGCCCACCCAACATTTTCAATCCACGCAGAGCAACAGCACATGCAGTAGCGCCATCACAATCATAGTCTGCTACTACCAGCATAGACTCTTTACGTTCCAAAATATCGGCTAGCAGGCTGGCAGTACTAATGCAGTTCTTGAGCTCTACTGGTGAGAGTAGTTGCTTTAGATCTAAAGAGAGTTCCTCTGGTTTATCGATGCCACGAGCTGCATACAGCCTTGCTAGCAATGGGTGCAGACCACTTTGCTGTAACCAGCTAGCTGTTCGATCAGAGAAGGGGCGCTGAGAAAATAGGCTCATGACGAGATGATTTCTTGCCAAGTTAATGGCTCTGTTTTTTTCCAGAAAGCCCATGACTTTTTATTTAAGTCTTTGGCTGTAAAGGTTCTGTAGCGAGTTTGACCTTTAGGAAAATCGATCACTTCGATTGCATCTAGTGCATTACTCAACAGAGCTCTTCTCAAGTTATCCCAAATATTCTCGGGACGATCAATCCACGCAAAGGCATTTTGCAACTTTGAGAAATCAATTTCACCTTGCTGGGGGATTGAAAGATACTTTGCTAAGCCAGCCAAGAGGGGATGATCTCCATATATCTGATTTACATTCGAAAATAATGGAGGAGTCTGAACATCAGCTAGTTTGCCGATACCGCTAATCCATAAGGAGTTAATGCTGGGGAAGCCGCGTTGTTCGCGCTCCTGATTGACCGGATCAATGTGCCAGAGCATCTGAATTTCATTTTGGAGTTTGCGCCAAAGCTTAGCGATGCCAGCCTCGCTCGTGTCGCGCGGCATCCACCAATCAATATTGCGACCATGTGCTTGATCAATAGAATGCGTTGCAAGGCTAGCAAATGGACCTGCTGAAATAAACCAATCCCGCTGACCATGAAATAGCACCTTGCTTCCAAAATCTTCTTCGATGAAGGGGAGGGCCACTTGTAGCAAGTTGGCAGATTCATTTGCCGTCAGATCAATCTGACTTTGGGCCATCAGGATTAAATGATCCCGGGTGGCATGAAGGTGGACTGGCTGAAGACAAGCAATCACTTCATTTGGGTTCACTATGAGGTCGCTTTGACCTAATAGTAAGACTGGGGCAATCGGCAGTCGGTCACCTAGTAGAAAGCGCTCTTGCGGAAGTCCGCTGGGCGGGATGTCTCGCTCTAATCCAGCGTCAATAGCATCTTCCCCTGACACCATCAGGGTAAAGCGTCGCGAAGAACTTGTTTGGGAGGTTAAATTGGCAGTCATTCCCCTGATTTTAGGTGGCATTTACAGAATCCATCAGTTTGTCCATCCAATTGTCTAAACTGTAAGTATGTTGAGACTCCCCATTGAGCTAGAAATTGGCCTGCGCTACACCCGATCCAAGCGTCGTAAGACGGTGGGTAAGCGTGATGGCTTCCTCTCTTTTATCTCTGGAATCTCCACCGCAGGTATTGCCTTGGGCGTTGCCGCCCTGATTGTGGTGCTCTCAGTTATGAATGGCTTTCAGAAGGAAGTGCGTGACCGCATGCTGTCCGTCCTCTCCCATGTTGAAATTACTGCTCCAGATGGTTTAGCTAATTGGGAGCCGATTGCACTCAAGGTGGCTGCCCAGCCCCACGTAGTGGGTGTCGCTCCGATGGTCAGCTCGCAAGGTTTACTCAGTCGCGAGAATGTCATGCGTGGCGTCTCAATTCGTGGCGTATTACCTAGTGAGGAAGGCAAGGTCTCCGATTTACCTAAGCAGTTTGTTGCTGGCAGCATCGATGATTTAAAGCCAGGCGCCTTTGGGGTTGCCTTAGGCGCACAGCTTGCCAATATGGTGGGCGCTCGCCTTGGTGATCGTATTAATTTGATCGTGCCAGAGAGTGATCTCACTCCAGCAGGCGCTATGCCCAGAATGCGAACACTACAAGTTGTTGGCATTGTGGATAGCGGTCATTATGAATACGACAGCTCTTTAGCCATCATGCACTGGAAAGATGCCGCCGCTTTATTGCGCTTGCAAGATCCATCTGGTCTGCGCGTGAAGCTCGATGATATGCAGCGTGCTCCAGAGATTGCTGCTGAGTTAGCTCAAGTTGTGCCACAGGCTTTATGGGTTAGCGACTGGTCGCGCTCCAATCGCAATTGGTTTGCTGCCGTTCAAACAGAACGTAAGATGATGTTCATCATTCTGACCTTGATTATTGCGGTTGCTGCTTTTAATTTGGTATCCACCTTGGTGATGACTGTTAATGAGAAGCAGGCTGATATTGCAATTTTAAGAACGATGGGTGCGAGCCCAGGACTCATTCAGAGAATTTTCTTGGTGCAAGGTTTGGCAATCGGCTTATTGGGCTCTTTAGCCGGTGTTGGCTTGGGTCTCCTGATTGCTTTGAATATTGATGTGATTGTTCCTGCAATTGAAGCCATCTTCCGAGTGCGTTTCTTGCCGCGCGATGTGTACTTTATTAGCGAGCTTCCATCAGATGTTCGTTTGTCTGATGTTGTCACAGTAGGTTTGATGGCTTTTGGCCTATCCGTATTGGCCACCCTTTATCCAAGTCGACGAGCCGCTCAAGTTCAGCCTGCGGAGGCATTGCGCTATGAGTAATGCCAATCCAATTATTCTGAGTGCATCAGGTTTAGCAAAGACCTATGGCAAGGGACCGACTGCAGTTGATGTCCTAAAAGAAATTGATTTACAAGTAAGTGCTTCTGAGAAAGTCGCCATCGTAGGATCTTCTGGCTCAGGTAAAAGTACCTTATTGCATCTATTAGGCGGCTTAGACACTCCCAGCGCTGGTACTGTGATGCTTGCTGGTGAGAATCTCCATAAATTGCCTGTACGAAAACTAGATCAACTGCGCAATCACAATCTGGGTTTTATTTATCAGTTCCACCATCTCCTTGATGAATTTAGTGCCGTCGAAAATGTAGCGCTACCTTTGCGTATTCGTGGATTGAGTAATGAAGAGTCTATGGAGCGAGCAAATACGATGCTGCATGCAGTTGGCTTAGCGAAGCGTGTTCAGCACACGCCAGGTGAACTGTCTGGTGGTGAGCGTCAGCGGGTTGCAGTCGCCCGTGCCTTAGTCGGTAATCCCTCTTGTGTGCTGGCGGATGAGCCGACGGGTAATCTCGATACTGAAACTGCCGATGGTGTATTTGACTTGATGTTAGATATTGCTCGTGAGCAAGGCACTGCTTTTGTGATTGTCACGCATGACCCAATTCGCGCAAAACGTTGTGACCGGATTTTGCATTTAGAGCGCGGAGTATTAAAGACCTTCGCACAATGAGCGAAGCCTATCAAGATCTTGCATGGGTGGATACCCATTGCCATGTAGATGCTCCGGAGTTTAAAGATACTCTCTCGGAGATTATTTCAGGTGCGGCGGATAAGGGCGTTAAGGCTATTCTGCTACCTACTGTTCAGGCTTCCGATTGGACTCCAGCCAAAAATTTAGCAAATCAGTACGGCAATCAAATTCCAGGATTGGTCTATACGCTAGGTATTCATCCGCTGTATATCAATCGCGCTCAAGAGAGCGATATCGAGACTCTTAAAAATCAGATTGAGCAATCATTAGATGATCCCCGATTTGTGGGTGTTGGTGAGATTGGCCTTGACTACTTTGTCGAAGGGCTTGATCCCCAGCGTCAAGAGTTTTTCTTTCACAAGCAATTGGATTTGGCGCAACAATTTCAGTTGCCGGTGATTTTGCATGTGCGTCGTTCACAGGATGCCATTCTGAAAGCACTGCGTAAAAGGACTATTCCTAGCGGTATCGCCCATGCTTTTAACGGTAGTCATCAGCAAGCTGAGCAATTTATTGAGCTGGGATTCAAGTTAGGATTTGGAGGCGCGGCTACCTATGATCGTGCATTGCAAATTCGACGACTTCTTCAAGAGATGCCATTAAATAGCATTGTTACCGAAACTGATTCTCCTGACATTCCGCC
>JBJOEU010000137.1:0-4590 GCA_046049115.1 Pseudomonadota bacterium | reverse complement strand
GTGCTGACCATCACTGAAGTTGGCTTCGCCACACCAATCGCATAAGAAATCTGAATCAAGCACTTGCTTGCCAAACCTGCAGCAACCACGTTCTTGGCTACATAACGACCAGCATAGGCAGCAGAACGATCGACCTTAGAAGGATCCTTGCCTGAGAACGCGCCGCCGCCGTGAGGAGCCGCACCACCATAAGTGTCCACAATGATCTTGCGACCTGTCAGACCACAATCGCCTTGCGGACCGCCAATCACAAATCGTCCTGTTGGGTTTACCAGGAAGTTAATTGCACCTTTGATCAAATGCTTAGGCAATACTGGTTTGATGATTTCTTCGATCACTGCTTCACGCAATTTCTCGAGAGAAATTTCTTCATCATGCTGCGTGGAAAGAACCACGGTATCGATTGAGTCAGGCTTGCCATCCACGTAACGTAAGGTCACTTGAGACTTGGCGTCTGGGCGCAACCAGTTCAAACGGCCATCACGGCGTAATTGAGATTGGCGCTCTACCAAGCGGTGTGACAAATGAATCGGTAAAGGCATGAGCTCTGTAGTTTCATCACAGGCATAACCAAACATCAAGCCTTGGTCGCCAGCGCCTTGATCTAAGCCGTCGTCATGCGCCTTATCAACGCCTTGAGCAATATCTGGGCTCTGCTTGTCATAAGCAACCAACACGGCACAACCTTTGTAATCAATACCGTAGTCAGTGTTGTCGTAACCAATCTCACGCAAAGTGTTGCGAGCAACTTGGATGTAATCCACATTGGCATTGGTTGTGATCTCACCGGCCAACACTACTAAACCGGTATTACACAAAGTTTCAGCAGCAACACGCGCAGTTGGATCCTGAGCCAGGATCGAGTCCAAGATGGCATCAGAGATTTGGTCTGCTACTTTATCTGGGTGACCTTCAGAAACCGATTCTGAGGTGAAGAAGTAATCATTTGCCATTGCATATTCCTTTAAAAATTAACACGATCTATTGGACAACTCGACGTGCCAGGAATTTCAACGGCGACGCTTTAGCAGAATTTATGAATCGCCCTGCAAGTTGCCTTAACTCAGCGATGGTTGAATTCTATCCGAAAAACACCTTATTCATCAAGCCTCACCGGAAATTTGGCCCTCTCACCCGCATTGAATATCATTAGGGGGTGCGCAAACTCCTCCTCAAGCTAACCCTCGCTGCAATTGCAGTGCTGCCCTTATTCCTAGTCCAGGTTATTGGGGCTGCTTTAGGGATATTGGCCTATGTAGGATCTAAGCAATACCGATCACTTTTTCGCCCTCAATATGAGGCGGTTGTTAAAAGCCATCATCTGCCACTTCAAATCTGGAGTGCGGCGGCGGCCTCAGGACAGCTCTTCTCAGACAGCCTGTGGATTTGGCGCAACCCCAAAAAAGCACTTTCCTTGGTTGAAGTACAAGACTGGGATCTCGTTGAGGCAGCCATCAACGAAGGTCATGGCTTAGTCATGCTCACGCCGCACTTAGGCGGCTTTGAAATCATCCCCCGAGTATTGGCTCAACACTTTCCCGCTACCATCCTCTATCGTCCATCCCGTCAAGAATGGCTCAACGAAGTGGTTGAAGAAGGTCGTGCCTACCCTAATATGCATTTTGTACCGACCAACTTGAACGGTGTTCGTCAAATGACGCGCGCCCTGACTCGCGGGGAAGCCATCGGAATTCTTCCAGATCAAGTGCCGAGTGGCGGTGAAGGCGTATGGGTACCCTTCTTTGGGCGCCTAGCCTATACAACCCCACTTCCAGCACGCTTAGCCAATCGTAATAACACGCCTGTTGTGATGTTCACCGCTAAACGCAAGGGTCTTGGCAAGGGCTGGCTGATGCAGGCCAGGAGATTAGCGCCGCTTTCTGAGGACTCCACGCTCGCAGCAGCCGAACTCAATGTTGCAATTGAAAATGCAATTCTGATTGCGCCCAATCAATTCATTTGGGCTTACAACCGCTACAAACATCCGAGCGGGGCAGAATTACCACCAAGTAATTAGTTAATAAATTTATAATTTGTTCTCATGATTTGGTTACAAAATGTTTTCAATTTTCTAGCGCTGAGCTTACTGCGCCTATTTGCATTTTTACCCTATGGCCTCACCATTCAGACTGGTTACAGTCTCGGCTGGTTAGCGGCACACATACCCAATGATCGTGCCAAGGTCGTTAAAACCAACTTACGCCTTTGCTTTCCCAATCTAAACGAAAATGACATTGATTCACTAGCGCTTGAGCACTGGAAATTATTTGGGCGTAGCGTGATTGAGAGAAGTCGTATTTGGCTTGGCAGTGGCAAACAAATTACTGATATCGTCACCATCAACTCTGCTATTACTCTGGGCGATCGTAAGCCACGACTCCTGATTAATCCCCACTTTGTTGGGCTTGAAGGTGGCTTCATGGCCCTCTCCGTTTTAGCAAACGAGCATGACTGGCCACGTGGTGCTGGCCTCTACCAAAACATGAAGAATCCCTTCTTTAATCAGAAAATGATTGAATGGAGAAATCGTTTCGGGGGAAAGTCGATCGAAAGACAAAGTCGTTTACGTGATTTGATTCGAGAGATTCAAACGGGCAACTTTATTTTTATTGCGCCTGATATTGATCTCGGTCCACGTGACTCTATTTTTGTACCCTTCTTTGGGATTCAAACCAATACGATTACTTCAGTCTCGCGCTTAGCCAGACTCAGCGGCGCAGAAGTCTGCCTCATGACCACCACTTTGAACCCTGATCGTAAAGCCTATACCTGCAATATCAGCGCGCCACTCCCTCACTTCCCAACAGATAATGTGGAAGCCGATACTGCACGCCTAAACCAATACATCGAAGAACTTGTTCGACAAAGGCCGGCAGAGTACTATTGGGTACACAAACGCTTTAAACATCGGCCGCCTGGTGAGTCAAGCCTTTACAACTAATTGGAATTCTTTTGAGTACGAATTTAAACAAGTCTGCACGCACATTACGCTTCACCAAAATGCATGGTGCCGGCAATGATTTCATTGTGCTCAATGGGGTTGATCAAGATCTCAGCGACATTACACGCGAGCAGTGGCAAAAACTAGCCCATCGCCAATTTGGTATTGGTGCCGATCAAATTCTGCTCGTTGAAAAAGCCACACGCCCTGATGCTGATTTTCGTTATCGTATTTTTAATTCGGATGGCGGCGAGGTTGAGCAATGCGGTAATGGCTCACGCTGCTTTGTTCGTTTTGTGCTCGACCAAGGCCTGTCTAAAAAGAATCCATTACGCGTAGAAGTGGCGCACACCGTACTCACCTTGAGATCTCATGATGACGGTCAGGTTGAGGTAAATATGGGCGCACCGATTTTTGAGCATAGCCAAATTCCTTTCAACGCGAGCGGCTTAGCAAGTAAGCAAGAGTTTCATGAGATGCTCTACGCACTACCTATTGCTAGACCAGCAACGCACGACAGCTGGATCGGCGTCTTGTCGATGGGCAATCCCCACGCAGTCCAAGTAGTGGGTGATGTTGATAGTGCGCCCGTACTCGAAGAGGGTCCATCAATCGAAAAGGATGCGACGTTTCCGAAAAGAGTTAACGCAGGCTATATGCAGGTCCTGAATCGCAATGAAATCAAGCTACGTGTATTTGAGCGTGGCGCTGGCGAGACCTTAGCTTGTGGCACCGGCGCCTGCGCAGCAGTAGTCTCAGGCATTCGTCGTGGCTTACTCGACACCCCTGTCAAAGTGCACACCCGTGGTGGCGACTTAAACATTGCTTGGGACGGCATGATCAATAAAGTGGCTCAGCCCGTCATCATGACTGGCCCAGCGATTACCGTGTTCGAAGGCGAAGTAAAAATCTAAAAGCGGGGCTTGGCAGTTTCTACAACTGCTATCCAATTAAATCCCGTACTTCTCGCGATAGGCTTTCACTGCTGGTAGGTAGCTTGTTAACTCGGAACTGCTTGAGGCAGTTAGGAAAGCCATCAAATCTGCCAAGTTTGCAATGGCCACTACTGGCAAGCCAAACTCTTGTTCAACAGAGCAATTAATACTGCTGCCGGCTCAGCGCCCGCATCCCGAATCAGTTTTACGGACTCTCTCACCGAGGTCCCAGCAGAAATCACATCATCAATGATGACCACCCTACCTTTTACTGGTGCACCCACCAATGAACCGCCCTCACCATGATCTTTGGCTTCTTTGCGGTTGTAAGCATAGGGCACATTTCGACCAGCGTCAGCCAAAGCAATTGCAGTGGCAGCGGCCAAAGTAATACCTTTGTAGGCCGGCCCATAAAGCATGTCGTATTGCAGACCCGACTCTTGCAAAGCCTTAGCGTAATAACGACCCAGCGCACTTAAGCGAGCTCCATCATTAAATCCACCCGCATTAAAGAAATAAGGGGAAAGACGTCCAGCTTTAGTTTTAAACTCCCCAAACGACAAAACATTTGCCTCTAAGGCAAATTGAATAAAGTTATCTTGATTAGAATTTTTTGAGCTCATAGGCCTATATGTTACGCATCATTTCTGCCAACCTCAACGGTATCCGCTCGGCGGTCAAAAAAGGCTTTCTGCCTTGGGTTGTAAAGCAAAA
>JBJOEU010000136.1:0-4253 GCA_046049115.1 Pseudomonadota bacterium | reverse complement strand
CGGCCCCACTTCACTTCTCCTGAGGCGATAAATTGGTCAATCACCACTTGAGCGCCGTTCGCAAAGTCGCCGAACTGAGCCTCCCAAATAGTCAGGGTATTAGGCTCTGCAGCAGCATAACCATACTCAAAACCAAGCACAGCCTCTTCAGAGAGGATGGAGTCAATCACTAAAAAAGGAGCTTGATCTTTGGCGATATGGCGCAGGGGAATATAGACGCCTGTGTCCCACTTTTCGCGGTTTTGATTATGCAAAACGGCGTGGCGATGGGTGAAGGTACCGCGACCACTGTCCTCACCGGATAAGCGAACTGGGTAGCCACTAGCCACTAGAGATGCGAAAGCCATATGCTCACCCATACCCCAGTCAATATTAGTTTCACCACGACCCATAGCGGCACGATCTTTTAAAACTTTTTCGACCAAGGGGTGAACCTTGAATCCTTCTCGAGCAGTAGAAACTCGCTCCGCTAATCGCTTCCACTCAGTCAATGGAATGGCAGTATCAGCCTCATCGGTCCAACGCTTATTGAGAAATGGAGACCAATCCACTGCAAACTTGCCTTTGAAGTTGCTGAGGACGGGGTCAGAAGTCTGCTTACCAGCATCCATTGCCGCACGATACTCTTTCACCATCAATTCACCGGTGCCGGCAGGCAGTACACCTTGAGCTTCTAATTTGTCTGCATATAACTTGCGTGTGCCTGGATGGGCCGCAATGATTTTGTACATCAGAGGTTGCGTCATTGCTGGGGTGTCTTGCTCGTTATGACCCAGCTTTCTGAAGCAAACAATATCGATGGCAACATCTTTGTGGAACTGTGTACGGAACTCAACAGCAAGCTTGGTAGCCAGAACAACTGCCTCAGGATCATCACCATTCACATGCAATACAGGCGCATCAATTACCTTCATGATGTCTGTGCAATACAAGCTAGAGCGCAAATCACGAGGATCGGATGTTGTAAAACCAATCTGGTTATTGATCACGATATGAATCGTGCCGCCAGTGTAGTAACCGCGCACCTCTGCCATTGCCAAGGTTTCTTGCATTACGCCTTGACCTGCAATAGCTGCATCGCCATGCACCAATACTGGCAATACCTGCTCACCCACCATATCACCACGACGCTCCATACGAGCGCGTGCAGAACCCTCTACTACTGGGTTCACGATCTCTAAATGTGAAGGGTTAAATGCAAGTGATAAATGGACGGGTCCCGCTGGAGTAGAAATATCACTCGAGAAACCCTGGTGATACTTCACGTCACCTGCGGGCAATGTTTCTGGGCCCTTATGCTCAAACTCAGCAAAAAGATCTGAAGGCATTTTGCCTAAGACGTTCACCAGCACATTCAGTCGGCCACGATGGGCCATACCAATCACAATCTCTTGCACGCCTTTAGCACCAGACTCACGAATCAACTCATCCATACAGGCGATAAAACTCTCACCACCTTCGAGAGAAAATCGCTTTTGGCCTACATACTTTGCTTGAAGATAACGCTCTAAACCTTCTGCTGAAGTCACGCGATCCAAAATATGGCGCTTCTCATCCATATTGAATCTAGGGGTTGAACGAATCGACTCTAATTTTTCTTGCCACCATTTCTTGATGGTCTGGTCGGCAATAAACATGTACTCAGCACCCAAGGTGCCACAGTAAGTTTGACGCAATGCTTGCAGCAAATCACGCAAGGTCATTTCATTGCGGCCAAAGAAGGTATTGCTAGTATTGAAGACGATATCCATATCGCCGTCAGTAAAGCCATAGAAAGCAGGATCTAGCTCTGGAATATCCTTGCGCTCAATTCGCTTCAAAGGATCAATATCGGCCCAGCGGTTACCGACGTTGCGATATGCGGCGATTAACTGCTGAACGGCAACGCGTTTGCGCCCCATCTCAGAGTCAGCCGAATCAGAAACGGTTCTGATGGGGCCTTGCTTCGCTCGCTCGGCAAAGGAAGCAACAATAGGTCCATGAGCAACATCGGCTCTAGAAGAACCATCAAAGGCTGGTACCTGCTTCACATTATCAAAATAATCACGCCAATGATCAGCTACAGAACCTGGATCGTGCAAATAGGATTCGTAGAGTTCTTCTACGTAAGGGGCGTTTCCACCGAAGAGATAGGAACTATCTCTTTGATCTTGCATCATGATGCTCACCTTTCATCGGGTTTCCCGAATAAAAACTGTGGTTAAAACCATTCGTTCAACGGCTAAACCGCTTTACGAACTGATCTGTGCGAATACTCTTACACGCTAATTTAACACGACTACCCATTGATTCATAAAGGGCTTTCCCTGATTTGAAGACTTTTAGATTCATCCTCCATCTTTAGGTGCTGAATAAGAATTTTCCTACCCTGATTTAAACCATACCTGACAGATTCCCTCAGACTTGATTCGTATTCTCTAAATCTCCAAATAAATTAATGAGATTAGGGACATATGAAAGCGATTACCCCAGAATTGGAATATCTAAGCACCCGTCAAAGCGCAAAAGTGCTGCAGGTGTCACTTGGCACCGTCCAGAAAATGGTTGAATTAGGTGAATTAATCGCCTGGAAGACCCGCGGGGGTCACCGACGCATATTAGCGACCTCCCTTGACCAGCAGCTAGCACGCCGTAAAAGAGCGATGCGCCAAAAAACCACCCAAAACTGTATTGCCATGGGGATATTCAGGAGAGCTGAAAATAGCCATGAATTAATCGAATCTATTCAATGCTGGCAGCTAAAAGTGGATATGGAGGTATCTGTAGATAGCTTGGAGGGTCTAATGAAGGCAGTTTCAATTGCCCCCGATCTGATATTCCTAGACGCCCTGATTCCACCAGTTGAACAGGTGCACCTTATCCATTATTTGAGCAAAAACAAGGACACGCAGCGTATTCCTATATTGGTAGATGAGGGGTTTATTCGCCTTCATCCTGGGGTGATAGGTCTAGCTGATGAAAATACGGTTGGCGTAAAGTCGCGCTACCCCGAGGTTCTTCAGGAGGAGCTTGAAAATGGCCTAATTGACCAAAATCCCCTGATTATTGGCTATCCAGCTACTAATCCAGAGCTTGAAAATGCCATGGGGGACAAAAATCGCCACGAACTCTTAGAGCCTATATTTATTCAGGCACTCAATAGAAAGTGCGCCTAAACTTTAAGCTACTTCATGAAACATAAAAGCCGCTCAATATGATGTTGAGCGGCTTTTTTAAATAATTAATCTATTTAAATCAATGCTTTAGATCAAGAAGCTGTTACGGTCTCTACCTTCAATCCATTTAGGCGCCTTGCCGCGACCAGTCCAGGTATCACCAGTAGATGGATTGCGGTACTTTGGGGCAACCTTGCCACCGGAACTGCGAACGCCGGCTTTACGGCTAAATAAGTCTGATGCTGTTAAATCGTATTGATCAATGATGAGCTTGGCTTTAGCAATGCCGTCAGCCTTTTCACGTAAAACCGCTTCTTTAATCTGCTTATCCAACAAATCGCGTTGGGCCAATAGCTCTTTATATGATGACATTTATGGTTTATCCAGATAATCAATTAATGGAATAACAAAGGATTAGCTATTCCTGATTTATTATTATATCCATATATTGCAGGAATGATGATATATATTCAAATACTGCTTATAACCCCATGGATGTAAGTCTTTATTTCGATAATTAATCAAATAAATTAAATAATCATTATAAATATTATATTTATAATAAGTAAATAAACATTACCTTCTCAACATAAATGTACCGCTAGATTTAGCAGTAACTTCACCGGCCTCATTTAATACAACGGCCTCGCAGTAATGAATCGTTTTACCAAACTTCAGAACGCTACCCTCCACCACAATCTTCCCAACGCTTGGACGCAAGAAGCTGACATTCATATCAATAGTCATTGCGCCAAGTTGCTGGTTCACCGTGCTGCGAGCTGCTGCCCCCATCGCAAAGTCCAGAAGAGTCATCACAACACCGCCGTGAGCGATCTGAAAACTATTCTCAAATTCTGGTTTGATGACTAGGCTAATGCGTGACTTTCCCCCTTCGGCATACTCGGGAACCACCCCCAGGTGAGCCAAAAATGGAATAGTCAATCCAAAATACGTAGTGTTGTTTGAGTTTGATGTCATAGGAAGTGGATGCTAAATTGAATGGTCGGGGCGAGAGGATTTGAACCTCCGACCACATGCACCCCATGCATGTACGCTACCAGGCTGCGCTACGCCCCGACGAGAAACAAAATTGTATCA
>JBJOEU010000135.1:0-4261 GCA_046049115.1 Pseudomonadota bacterium | reverse complement strand
CTACGCGACCTGTTTCGCCAGTAGCAAACGGAGGCATGTTGTAGTGGAACATGAAACGATCGCGGTATTCACCTTCGAGCGCATCAATAATTTGCTCGTCACGTGCAGTACCTAAAGTAGCAACTACTAGAGCCTGTGTTTCACCACGAGTAAACAATGCAGAACCGTGTGTACGCGGCAATACGCCATTGCGAATTTCGATCGGACGCACTGTGCGAGTATCACGACCATCAATACGTGGCTCACCATTCAAAATCTGGCTACGAACAATCTTCGCTTCGATTTCAAACAAGATGTCGTTAACGGCAACAGCGTCAACATCGCCTTCTTCTTGTAACTTAGCTACAACTGTTTTAGTGATTTCTTTAAGCTTGTCTGAACGAGCGCCCTTTTGACGAATCTGATAAGCCTCGCGCAATGGCGCTTCAGCCAATGCAGTGACCTTGGCAATAAATGGCTCATCTTTAGGAGCAGCAGTCCAATCCCATTCTGGCTTGCCAGCTTCAGTTACTAATTCGTTAATTGCGTTGATCGCAGTTTGCATTTGGTCATGACCGTATACAACCGCACCCAACATGATTTCTTCAGACAACTGATTAGCTTCTGACTCCACCATCAATACAGCAGCTTGTGTACCAGCAACAATTAAATCCATTTCGCTAGTAGCTTGCTCTGTGCGAGTTGGGTTCAAAAGGTATTGACCGTTAGCGTAACCAACACGGGCTGCGCCAACTGGGCCAGCAAATGGAATGCCTGAAACAGCTAAGGCTGCAGATGCAGCGATCAATGCAGGAATATCTGCAGGCACATCCGGGTTGATGGATAACACATGAATAACTACTTGAACTTCGTTCAAGAAACCTTCAGGGAATAATGGGCGTAATGGACGATCGATCAAGCGGGAGATCAATGTCTCACCTTCGGATGGGCGACCTTCACGACGGAAGAAGCCACCAGGAATTTTTCCTGCGGCGTAAGTTTTCTCTAAGTAATCAACAGTCAATGGGAAAAATGACTGGCCTGGCTTAGCGGATTTAGAGGCAACTACGGTACCCATTACTACTGTGTCATCCACATTAACGATGACAGCACCACCAGCTTGACGAGCAATCTCGCCTGTTTCCATGATTACCTGATGATTGCCCCATTGAAACGTCTTTACTGCTTTTTTAAACATAGTCATTCTGATCTTCTCCAAATTGTTCACGTGAAAGCCACATGGATTTCACGCTTGTCGTGGGATAAAGCAGTGTCACGACAACACTGGAGCGTTTGAAGATCACAAGGGATGCCATTCCAGGGAGGCACTGGATTTCACAACCCAGAAACTCATTGGAATGACACGATCCCCTACACAAATAATCTTGAAGCGCCCAAAAAACATGCCATCTGCTTAAGACTGATTCGGTGACGAAACAACCTTAAGATAGATGGCATTGCAATACCGATAGGAATTACTTACGGAGACCTAATTTCTCGATCAATGCGCGATAGCGACCCAAATCCTTGCCCTTGAGATAATCCAAAAGGCGGCGGCGGCGTGAAACCATCTTCAACAAACCACGACGGCTGTGATGATCTTTAGCGTTAGCTTTGAAATGGGGGGTTAATTCATTGATGCGGGCTGTTAGCAATGAAACTTGAACTTCAGGGCTACCCGTATCGTTTGCGCTGCGCGCGTTGTCTTTGACGATTTCCGCCGTTTTAATATCAGCAACTGCCATTTTCATACTCCTTACTTGCGAACACCTGAGCTTTCACCCAATTTGTGTCGTGCATTTATTAATCAAATAAAACAAAAAAGCTTTAGAAATCAAAGCCCTCGAATTGTAGCAGATTCACCTTAAATTCCTTGCTCTAGGGCTAAGCACTTCAATGAGTCATGCGCACTAGATGCCTGAGTAAGCCATTGATTTATATGAAAATACCAAGGTAAATGACTGCAATTGCCTATTTTTTAGGCAATTCCTCATCAAATCCCCTCTTATAGCCTGGTGGATACTTTTGCCACTCCTTGCCACCTAAGCCCTGCTTGTAACCATAATCAAACAGGGCTTGCATGTAGGCAGTGTCAAACTCGGTCTTGTGGGGGAACTTGAAGTCTGGCCCAATAAAGGCCAAGTTGAAACTGACGCCATCAAGCTGGGTAGTGTGATAGATACGGTATAGGTCCCCAATGCCCTGAGTCTGAATCATGCTTGAGATCGCTCGCTGAATAATGCTCAGGGTGCCCCGCTCTGTCTCGCGCCATTCAGGATCCAAACGGGCATTGCGAATAATGTAGGCATTACGCTGTTTCTGTAGCTTGAGTTTCAAATCTTGAGCGCGTTGAGACAAGGCGCTTGGATAGAGGAATACCTGAGTAATAGCACCGCCATCCACATGCATCTCATGAAAGCTTTGGCCAGAAACCTCAAAATCGAACATGACTGGTGAAAATGCGCCCGGTATCGATGCGGATGCCAGCATGACTTTTCTAAAAAGCTCTAAGGCCTCTGGGGTGCCGATACTGGCAATCTTGCCCATGTTCCAGACTACGGGTACGCCTGCATCTAAATTAGTTGTTCCAATCAAAAGCCAGCGGTTTTTGGTGGTGTACTCATGTGCCACCTTCTTCAGAAAATCTTGATCGATGTATTTTGAAATCAATTGAAACAGGGGCGTGGTGTCAGATAGGCCATCGCTCAAAATGCCAGAGATCAAACCGCGCTCAATGAAGATATCTTTGGGGCCATATTTTGTATAAACATCGCGTAAGACGGGATCATATTCTTTTCCCATAAAAGCAAATGGGGCAATTAATGCGCCAGTACTGATACCAGTAACCAAATTGAACTGGGGGCGATTACCACGTTCCGCCCACCCTATTAATAATCCAGCGCCATATGCGCCATCATCACCGCCACCGGAGAGAGATAAATAATTCGCAGGTGCGTTTAAAGTTTTTTCATCCCTCACCTTAAATCCTGCCTGCATATCTGTGGCCATCTGATCAATACTGGATTGACTCGCCACCATATAGCGCGCGCCAGTCAGGCCAGCAATTTGCGCTTGACCCATCTGCTGCGATGGCACCGCCGCTTTGCGCTGCAAGCTGCTACAACCCACTAATGAAAGCATGGAGAGAATAAAGATGAGGCGAGTCAGCAGAGTCATATTGGATCGTTATTGGGTAAGAAGGCTCGTTGGAGTATAAAGATGGAATTCATTCATTGCGGAAATACAGTTAAGGAAAAATCAATGCGAACTAAATTCATCCAAACGTTAGCCTATAGTCTATTAGCCCTATCCCCATCACTCAGTTTTGCGCAATTTTCAAATCCATTTGCCGCCGAGAAAACGATTGCCCAGCAACGCCAAGATGTTCTCAAAAAGAGTGAAGACACTCTGAAAGCACTCTATCAAATAGAGCCTAAGTCAAAAGAGCTCATTGACAAATCGGCTGGCTATGCCACTTTTAGTAACTTTGGTATGAAGATACTGATTGCCGGGGGCGGCACAGGCACTGGCGTTGTCATCAATCGGTCTGGCGCGAAACCTGTCTACATGAATATGGCTGAAGTGCAAGCAGGTCTTGGCGTGGGAATTAAATCTTTCCAAAATATTTTTGTTTTTCAAACCCAAGCTGCACTCAATGATTTTGTTAACTCTGGCTGGACTTTTGGTGGTCAAGTTACTGCAGCCGCTAAATATGAAACCACTGGCGGCGCCTATCAAGGCGGAACTGTAGTCGCGCCTGGTGTGCTGATGTATCAGCTCACAGACTCAGGCCTTGCCGCAGAAATCACTGGCAAAGGCACTAAGTACTACAAGAGCACAGACCTGAATAAATAAGCAGCGCATTACAAAATCTGCAGATGTCGCCGTGAATTTTTTAAGGCGTCATCTGTGCATTGAGCTTAACTTGGCTAGGATCATGCAATTTATTCAGTGCTGATAAGTAGGCTTTCGCTGAAGCTGCAATGATGTCCGGGTCAGTCCCTACTCCGTTAACGATGCGTCCACCTTTAGCAAGTCTGACGGTAACCTCGCCCTGAGATTGAGTGCCTGAGGTAATGGCATTTACAGAGTAAAGCAATTGCTCTGCCCCGCTCTTCACGATCTGTTCAATTGCATTCAAGCTTGCATCCACTGGACCATTGCCCTCGGCTTCGGAGCTGGCCTCTTTTTCTCCAACCCGGAAAGTCACTTTTGACTTTGGTCGCTCACCCGTTTCTGAATGCTGACTTAAAGAAATGAATTTATAAAATTCACCCTCTTC
>JBJOEU010000134.1:0-7550 GCA_046049115.1 Pseudomonadota bacterium | reverse complement strand
GGCGGTACTTTTGACATCTCTATTTTAAAAATGAGTAGGGGTGTATTTGAAGTGCTCTCTACTGGCGGCGACTCTGCTTTGGGTGGCGATGACTTTGACCATCGCCTCTATTGCTGGGTGATCGAGCAAGCCAAGCTTCCACCACTGTCGATTCAGGATCACCGTAAGCTCTTGCTCTCATGCAAACATGCCAAAGAGCAATTAAGTCATAACCCACTAGCACGCGTTCATGAAACCCTTGCAGATGGAACCGTGATTAATGTGGGCGTTAGTCAAGCCCAGTTTTTTGAAATCACTCAGAACTTAATCAACAAGACTTTGGTGGCCGTGAAGAAGGCTTTACGTGATGCAGGCCTTAAAGCTGAAGAAGTTAAAGGCGTTGTGATGGTTGGCGGAGCAACTCGCATGCCTCATGTACAACGCGCAGTTGGCGAACTCTTTGGTACTAAACCTTTAAACAATCTCAATCCAGATCAAGTGGTTGCTTTAGGCGCTGCAATGCAGGCTGACTTACTTGCTGGCAATCAAAGCAAGGATGACGAGTGGCTTTTATTAGATGTCATTCCACTGTCTCTCGGTATGGAAACCATGGGCGGCTTGGTGGAAAAAATTATTCCTCGCAATACACCTATTCCGGTAGCACGTGCCCAGGATTTCACGACCTTTAAAGATGGCCAAACTGCTCTGGCGATTCAGGTGGTGCAGGGCGAAAGAGAATTGGCACAAGACTGTCGATCTTTGGGCAAATTTGAATTGCGCGGCATCCCGCCAATGGCTGCTGGTGCCGCCCGTATTCGGGTGACCTACCAAGTAGATGCGGACGGATTACTTTCTGTTAGCGCTATGGAGCAGGGCTCAGGCGTACAAGCATCAATTGATATCAAGCCATCATATGGTTTGACTGATGCCGAGATTGCTCGCATGCTGCAAGATGGTTTTGCCTCAGCCAAGGTAGACCTCTTATCTAGATCTCTCCGCGAAGAGCAAGTGAATGCACAACGTTTATTGGATGCTGTGCAAACTGCTTTAGATTCTGATCGTGGATTATTGAATTCTCAAGAGCAGGCTGAGGTTGATCAAGAAATGGCTGTCTTACAAAAGATGCTTTTAGAAGAAACCGATAGCGCCATTCTCAGAAAAGCAGTCGATCATGCCGCTAAGGCTACTGATGAATTTGCTCAAAAGCGCATGAATGCCAGTATTAAGAGGGCCTTGGCCGGTAAGAATGTTGCAGAAATTTAAGAAAAGAAAATTATCCAAATGACTCAGATCGTTGTTCTCCCCCATAGCGAGTATTGCCCTGAAGGCGCTGTACTTGAAGTGACTCCAGGCACCTCTGTTTGTGAAGCCTTGCTAGAAAACAATATTCCAATTGAACATGCTTGCGATATGGTCTGCGCTTGCACTACCTGTCACGTGATAGTGAAAGAGGGTTATCAAAGCCTGAATGAGGCCGATGAGAATGAAGAAGATTTGTTAGACCGTGCATGGGGGCTTCATCCTCAATCTCGCTTATCTTGCCAGGCTATTGTTGCGCGCCAGGACTTGGTCATTGAGATTCCAAAATACTCGATCAACCACGCCAAAGAAAATCACTGATTTCTGGCTCGGTATTACACTCCAGAAATACAAGAGGATTAATGAGTGTATGAATATTCAGAATAAAGTATGGTATCTGATAGGGCTTGCAACGCTATTGAGTGCTTGTTCAAACAATAGCGATCCCTATCAAAATATAGACTATCCACAGTCCTATACCCAAAGCGGTGGCTATAACAGTTCACCACAGTTGATTTCATCAGAGCAATTACAGTCCTTACTGTCTCCAATTGCCTTGTACCCAGATTCCTTGCTGTCCTTGATGCTGTTAGCATCTACTTATCCACTAGAGGTAGCTGAGGCCTATAACTGGCGTAATAGCAACTCCAGACTGACTGGCGCTGCATTAGAGGATGCTCTCAAAGCGCAATCGTGGAACGATAGCGTGAAGTCACTCATCTTATTTCCGCAAGCATTCAATATGATGGGCGGTAAGTTGCAGTGGACCCAAAATCTAGGTAATGCCTACAAGCTGCAACCCGCAGACACGATGAAGGCGGTACAGGTTTTACGCAAGCGTGCCGTTCAAGCTGGAACTCTCAAGTCAAACCAGCAAATTACAGTGAGCACTGATGCCAACTCAAATGTATTAATTGGCCCCGCCAATACTCAAGTAGTCTATGTGCCGAGCTATAACCCCACCGTTGTTTATGGTGCATGGCCTTATCCAGATTACCCGCCATATCCTGCTTATAACCCCGCTTGGGGGATGATGTCATTTGGACTTGGGATGGCAGTGGGTGGTGCATTTTGGTCCACGCCTAGCTGGTCTGACGGCACGATTAATGTGAATAATACAAATTCTCCTGGAAGAACAAGTAGGGGCTTGATTGGTCCGAGCAGCATTCAGAACCAACAGCGCCTTCTTAGTGATTGGAAAAATAATGCGACTCCGCAAGATCGACAAGCGGCAAGAGCAGCGGGGCAGCGAGCAGATAGCGCCTTTCAGAAAAATGCTACGCCACAAGAGCGCGCTCAAGCTGATCGCCTAAATCAGGAGGCAAGAAATGATTATCAGCAGGATCGTACGAACCCTAATACTTATCGCGAAGCTGCCCAAGAAAATGCCATGCGAGAGCAAGCGCGTTATGACCGAATGAATGATGACCGATTCGGTGGGCGCGGTGGTTTTGGCGGTGGTCGTATGGGTGGATTTAGGCGCTAATCTATAAAAAAGATACTATGAAACTATTCCGAACAATCCCACTCATCATCAGCGCAGTCTTACTGTTGCAGGCAAATGCTTTTGCTCAGACTGACCTACCTAAGAATGATGCCTCTACTGCTGCATTGGTTGAGCTGTGCAAAAACTTTAACGATGCAGATGCTCAGAACTTTTGCTTTGGCTTTGGCGAGGGTGTTTATCAAGCCTATCTTGCTAACCGCAATCCAAAACAAAAGCCGAAAATTTGTTTCTCATCGGACGCTGGTACTAGAGAAGTCATTCTCCAAGAGTTTCTGACCTGGAATCAAAACAACCCCCAATTCAATCAGGAGCGCGCGGCTAAGACGCTAGTTCGATTCTTTGAGGCTAAGTACCCCTGCAAGTAACCTAGATTAGCTTGTAGCTATGGCCTGCACCAAAATAATGCGTTGGGCACTGAAAGAACGCATCTTTGCAGTTTGAGGCGAGGACTACTATGAATCTGTTGTTCATTCTTTAGTTTTACCTCCATAGATTTTCTTTCAAACCACCCTACGGGGTGGTTTTTCTTTTTGAAATCACTTCATCTAAGAAGTATTTCTTAATCTCTTGGGTGATATTTTCACGAGAGTGTTTACGTTTTTCTAGTAAACCAACTTTGCGATAAATTGTTTTTCCAGGCAATTCAGATATCCTTAATTGCCGGTCGTTTTCCCAGGAGACGTTAGCTAGTTTCGGAACAATAGAATACCCAAGCCCCTGTCTGACAAGCTCAATGATCGCCTCTACTGAATTGAGCTCCATACCTTCTTTGATGTTTAATTTATTTGCCCGAATAGTTTGATCTACCAGGTGGCCAGTCCATGTGTTTCGCTCAAAACGGATAAATGGAAATTGAGCGGCCAACTCCTTTGGTGTAAATCCCTTTTTATTTTTGTTTGCCGGGTAGATCACAATCATAGGCTCTGTATACAGCTCGGTCCATTGAACATTTTGGGGGAGTGCATAGGGTGACTCCGTTACGATTGCTGCATCTAGGCTTCCCTCGATTACTTGTTCTAGAAAGTTACTAGAGAGGCCTGCTATGAGTTTGATTTCAAGTTCTGGGTAGTTTTGCTTGAGCTCATTTACTGTATTTCCAAAGGCGCCCATTAAGGTTGAGACCAGTGCGCCCAGAACAATGGTGCCGCTGAGCTCGGATTTAAAGTCCGATCCTAGGGCCTCGTAGCGCGCAATGATTTCCTGGATCGGTTCGACTAAGGATCTGCCATGGTGATTGAGGGTCATGGACCGTTTGGTTCTATCAAATAACTCTACACCAATATCCGCTTCTAGTTGTTGCAATTGCTGTCCTGCAGCAGCAGCCGTGAGGCCTATTTCACGTGCAGCCGCTGCCACGCTCTTATGCCTTGAAATGGCTAAAAAATTCTTGAGTACTTTTATGCTGGACATGGAATTTAATATAAAGTATTTATTTATCTCAAAGAAAATTATATTCGATTTATTTTTTACTATCTATCGATATAATGAGCCCATGTCCAATACAGATCTCAAAGTCAAAGTCTGGCGCGGTGCTCAAGAGGGTGAGTTTGTTGAGTATTTGGTGCCTCGTAATCCAAACCAAACGGTGCTGGATGTCGTTACCTTTATTCAGCGTAAGCTTGATCCAACCCTGAGTTATCGATTCGCTTGCCGGGTAGGTATGTGTGGTTCTTGCGCCATGACAGTGAACGGCGTTGCTCGCTGGACCTGTCGTACTCACGTTTCCCAAATTGTTGAAGGCGACTCCCTCGAGATTGCCCCCCTGAATAATCTGCCAGTCATTAAAGACCTTGCTACAGATATGCGAGAGTTCTTTGATAAATGGAAGGGGGCGGTTGGCTTCTTCAAAGGGGATAAAACCCGTCATGATGATTTTGCAAGAGTAGAGCCAGAGTCTACTGAACGCCAATTAGCCAATGCCGGAATTGAATGTATTGGTTGTGGAGTGTGCTACTCCTCTTGTGAAGTTGTTCAGAGCCGTCCCAACTACCTCGGTCCAGCAGCTTTGAATCGTGCTTGGACATTAACGAATGATGTGCGTGATGTACAGCAATTGGATCGCCTGCGCGCCGTTGCTGGTGATGAAGGTTGCCATGCATGTCATACGCAGGGATCCTGTACAGAGCGTTGCCCTAAGAAGCTTGAGCCTACAGCTAGTATTGCTGGGTTGAAAAAGTTAGTGGCAAGAGCTGCCGTGCGAGGAAGCAAGTGGGGCAAGTTATGAGCCAAGCTGTACTTCAAGCAAAGCTCTGGTATGCCCAAAGAATCAGCGCCATGGTTTTAGGTCTTTGTGTCAGCATCCACCTCATTATTATTTTCTATGCAATACGCGGCGGCTTAACTGCTGAGGAGATTCTGGGGCGTACTCAGGGCAATATTGCTTTTGCTATTTTTTATGAGATTTTTGTTTTAGCCTGCTTTGTACATGCGCCTATTGGCTTGGCCAATATTCTTGAGGAAACATTTTCCAAAGGGATTATTTCTAAAGCGCTATCTTCGCTCCTGGCAATACTCATCATTATCTTAGGGACCACGGCAGTGATTGGTGTCTACACCGGAGGTGCGTTATGAGCCCGAGGCCAAAGCTCGATTTACGCGCGAAGTCTCATCTCTCTTACTTTGCATATGCATGCCATCGCTTCTCCGGACTACTGCTAGCTTGCTTCATCCCCTTGCATTTCTTGATGCTTTCTCAGTCTTTACGAGGCGCTAGTGGGTTTGAGCGCTATCTGGGATTAACGGACTTTTGGGTTTTTAAATTCGGCGAGTGGGCGCTGGTTATTTTGTTGGCGATACATTTGGTAGGCGGAATTCGACTCATCATGATTGAGTTTGGTCCATGGCGAGGATTGCGTAAGGCTTGGACCCAAGTAGCTATTTTGTTTGGTATTGCTTGCGGCCTTCTATTTTTGTATTTGGCAAATTGATTGGGTAATTTATGCAGTTGCAAATGAAAGCAGTTGAAGAGGCTTGTAAGGAGCTCTATATTCGCGCCTTAAAGGTGCTTCCAGATGATGTTAAGGCTGGTATTGAGCGCTTAAATCAAGGCGAATCAGATGCACGTGCACAGGTGGTTCTCAAAACCATGATTACCAACATTGCTGTTGCAGAGCGCGAAGATAATCTACTTTGCCAAGATACCGGTTTACCAATTTACAAGGTCAAGATTGGCCGTAATGTGCAGCTTGATGGCATGGACCTTAAGGCAGCGATTCGTAAAGGTTGTGAGCGTGCAACTACGGAATACCCATTGCGATCTTCTGTAGTGCATCCGATCACGCGCAAGAATAATCACACATCCTGCGGTATTGATATGCCGGCAATCAGCATCGATTTTTGTGATGATGATGAGATGATTGAAATCGAGATGGTTCCCAAAGGCAGCGGCTCAGAAAATAATTCTTTTTTGAAGATGGCTATTCCTGCCGATGGAATTAATGGTGTTAAAGCCTTTGTGATCGAGAGCGTTGTTTCCGCAGGAGGCAAGACTTGCCCACCAACGATTGTTGGTGTCGGCATCGGAGGCACCTCTGAGCAATGTGTTGCGATGGCGAAGCGTGCCGCTACAAGAGCATTAGGTAGTGTCTGTAGTGATGAAGAGGGCGCCAAGTTAGAGCAAGAATTAACTGCTGCCGTGAATAAATTGGGTATTGGCCCTCAAGGCTTAGGTGGTGATGGCACAGCGTTTGCCGTGCATGTAGAGCTTGCCCATACTCACATCACCTTAAATCCAGTAGCCGTCAATATGCAGTGCCACTCAGCTCGTAGAGCGCGAGCAACTTTCACGCCTGATGGTGTGACTTACGGATTCTAGGGATCAAGATGGCCCACTATAACCTTCCAACTCCCGTTAGTGAATCGGATATTCGCAAGCTGCGTATTAATGATACGGTGACACTGCAAAACACCCTATTTGGCATTCGGGATGCTACTCAAATTCATATGTTTGATAAGGGTCGAAAAACTCGCTTTGATCTCAGTGGTCATGCAGTAATTCATACGGCCCCAAATGTGCGCAAGGTAGCGGTGACTGAAGAGTTCCCGGCCGGGTATCAGCCAATCTGTATTGGTACAACCACATCAGATCGGATGGAACGTTTTACTCGTCCATTGATGACTGAAAATGGCGTTCGAATGATTGTAGGTAAGGGCGGAATGCGCGACGACTCTGCAGCAGCCTTTCAGGAAATTGGCGGCGTGTATCTAGCAATTATTGGGGGTACAGCAGCGCTAGAGACAACGTGGATTGAGCAAATTGAAGACGTGGATATGGATGATCTCAATCCAGAGTCTCTCTGGCGTTTCAAGATCAAAGACTTTGGCCCCTTGCTAGTGGCAATGGATAGTCATGGCGGTAGCATTTATCAAGAAGTGAAAAGTGATGTTGCACGCAATAAAGAGGCCGTATTAAAGAGCTTAGGAATTTCCTTATGAATATCGCCACACTTGAGACAGACATTCTTATTCTTGGTTCTGGTGGTGCAGGACTTTTTGCCGCTTTACATGCGCACCAAACCAATCCAGATCTTCATATCACCATTGCCGTAAAGGGATTGCTGGGCAAATGCGGTTGTACTCGCATGGTGCAAGGTGGTTATAACGTGGCACTGGCAGAGGGCGACTCTGTTGAACGTCATTTCATGGACACAATCGAAGGTGGCAAATGGTTATCGGACCAAGAGTTAGCTTGGACATTAGTCAATAAGGCGGTTGAACGTATTCGTGAGCTTGAGAATGAGCTCGGCTGCTTCTTTGATCGCAACCC
>JBJOEU010000133.1:0-4335 GCA_046049115.1 Pseudomonadota bacterium | reverse complement strand
TCGATTGGACTCGAACCAACGACCCCCACCATGTCAAGGTGGTGCTCTAACCAGCTGAGCTACGAGCCTATATAGCCATAGAGTTTATCACCGGCGGCGTACTTGGGTCACCCCTTTGACTTCTTCAAGGCCGTTTTGTACGAGTCGCAAGGCTTCCGAGTCCTTAATCTCCACTGTCAACAGTATTTGAGCAAGGCCTCGCTTGGCAGATTTGCGCAGATCAATGACGTGAACACCCTGCCTCGTCAGAATCTCAAACAGCTCGCGCATCAGCTCAGGGCGATCAAGCCCGGTCACAGCTAAATCCGCAGGAAATACGCGTTTAGGATCATTTACGGCTGCTGTTTGGAGCCCAGAATCATTCCAAGCAGTCTGAATAACACGCTCCGGGGCTCGCTCCAATAAACCTCTAAACGTTTTGCAGGAGCGCCGGTGTATCGATACACCACGACCTTGGGTCACAAAACCTGCAATTGCATCAGGTGGTACCGGCCGGCAGCATCTCGCCAACTGGGTCATTAATGAATCCACCCCCACTACCAAAACATCGCCTGCCTGACCCTGCTTGCGAGCACTTTGTTTCAGAACAATTTCTGGGGCTGGGGCAAGTACCTTCGTTTCCGTCTTTTGCTCCAGCTTGGTGTCGGTGGATTTAGACCCTGCCTCTTCATCATCCACAGCATTAAACCAAGCTCGTACACGTGTACGAGCACGCTGTGAGCGCAAGTAATTGCGGCTCGGGCTAATCCAATCTCGTGAGGGGCCGCCATGTTTAACGGCGACGATTTCAATTGTTTGGCCATTTTGTAATGGCGTGTCTAAAGGCACCATCGCACCATCGACTCGAGCACCACGACAGCGGTGACCCAGGTCGGTATGAACAGCATATGCAAAATCGATAGGTGATGAACCCTTCTCTAGGGAAATCACTTTTCCTAGTGGTGTGAGTACATAAATATGGTCATCGATCTCGTGGTGCTTGAGTTGCTCCCAAGCATCCTCTTTCCAAGAAATGAGTTGCCTTGCCCAAGCAATTTGGCGCTCATAGGCAACTGCCGCACTGTGGGTGCCCGTTTGATGACTGGGATTTGTGTCATGGGATTTATTTTTTGGCGGAGTTGCAGCGCCAACATAAGCACCCTCTTTGTAACGCCAATGTGCAGCCAAGCCATACTCAGCCTGTTGATGCATTTCATTTGTTCGTACCTGAATCTCAAATGCAGTCCCATGCTCATCCATCACTACGGTATGCAAGGATTGGTAGCCGTTTGGCTTTGGTCTCGCAATATAGTCATCAAATTCACGTGGCACAGGCTGCCAGACGTTATGCACTATTCCTAGAATGGCGTAACAGGATTTAATGTCATCGACTAAAACTCTAAATGCCCTGACGTCATAGAGGTTGGCAAAGTCGAGTGACTTACCCTGCATCTTTTTCCAAATACTATAGATGTGCTTTGGGCGACCCTGAACCTCGCCTTCAATACGGGCAGCATTTAATTCTTCTTTGAGTCTACTTACAATCTGATGAATAAAAGATTCACGCTCAATCCGTTTACCATCCAACATCTTGGCAATGTCGCGATAGATCTCTGGAGAAAGAACTCGAAATGCCAAGTCCTCCATCTCCCATTTCATTTGCCAAATACCGAGACGATTAGCAAGCGATGCATCAATATTCAAAATCTCTTGCGCCCAGGCTTTTGGCATCTCGATTTTTTCTTGGGTAATCCAACGCAACGTTTGCAAGCGTGAAGCAAGATAAATGAGGACGACGCGTAAGTCATCACCGAAAGCGAGCAACATCTTTCTGAGCATTTCTTCTTGCCCAGAAATACTCAGACCGCCGTCATTGCGGACCAGCTTGGCTTGAGCCTGCCTCAGACCGCGATAACCAATCAACAGTCTGGCTGACTCATCGCCAATCAGTTTGGTGAGTGATTCTTTGCCATGGGTACGGGCAATATGATGTGCAGCGGTAAGTGTTGCTTCATCTAAGTGGAGCAGCTTCAGTATGCTGAAGACGCCAGCAGCATGGCTTTCAGAAGGCTCGCCATACCAAGCATCAATAATTTTGATGCTCTCAGATGCAGAAGAAGCATTTGACATGGGCGACTGAAATCCTTAACTAAAGAATTCTTTTGCTAAGGCTACTTGTTCTGACTTCACAAAAGCAGGTGCATGACCCACTTCCGGAATTTCAATACTCCGAATGTAAGGGTTGACTTTGCACATCTCCGCAACAGTTTTAGCGGAAAGTAAATCTGACTCACTGCCACGCACAATCAACATCGGAATATGGATTTGCTTGAAAGCATGCCACATCGCCATTTCTCCCGCCTTTGCCATAATCGGATTGACCGATGCAAACGGTACAGAAATATCAGGGTCGTAGTGCATTACCCAAAGACCATCTTTTTGAACGAGCATGGGACCGTTATAAATCTCCCACTCTTCTGGAGTGTGACTGCCAAAAGATGCGCAGATCTCATTGAGGCGCTGCAGGGCATCAGCACGATTAGAAAAACTAAAAGGCTGGCCAACATAAGAACCTAAGCGCTTGATGGCCTCAGGCTCAATTCGTGGACCCACATCATTGATTAACATCCTACGAATCGGACTCTTGGGCATTGCGGCATAAACCATGCCAATCAAGCCACCCATAGAAGTTCCAAACCAGTCTACTTGCGCAACGCCGAGATGCCCAATCAAGCTTGCCATATCCGCAACGTATTGCGGAACAGCATAGAGCATGGGGTTCTTTAATCGATCTGAATCACCTCGGCCCACTACGTCCGGACAAACAACGTAATAGTCCTGACTCATTGCCTTAGCCAGAGTTTTAAAGTCACTTCCCCTGCGTGTTAGACCATGGACACAGACCAATACCTTCGAATTATTAGGATTACCCCAGGCGTGATACGCCATGCGATGGGGACCATCAGGGCTCGTACAAGTGACGAAGAAGGTATCGCCATCATGAATCACATTCGGCTTTTGAATCTCATCATTCAGATGTTCGTCGTGCGCATGCTCACCAGCCATGCCAGGAACTTCTGGCTGCAAGGTCACATGATCAATTCCGTGTTTATTGAGCAGCATTGTGTTAATGCGCGCCATGATTTCAGGCCATTCGCTAATATGCTCAATTTCAATATGGCCAATCAGCGCTGGGAAGCTAGGGGTCATCTCCCAAACATGCAGATCATGCACCGCTAAAACGCCTGGTACCTTTTTTAAATCCTGGCCAACTTGTAGATAGTCGATATGTAGAGGCACCCCCTCCATTAAGAAGTGATAAGACTCTTTCAAAATGGAAATGGTGGACTTCAAAATTAAGAGGGAGACCAAAATAGATAAGATGGCATCAATCGGCATCCATCCAGTAAGTTGAATCACGACACCTGCAATCAGAGCCGCTATAGATCCCAGCAAGTCCCCCATGACATGAACCAAAGCAGCGCGGGTATTGACACTCTTTTTATCGCGCGACAGTACCCATGCCACGACAATATTCATGAGCAGACCAATGGCAGCTACTATCGTGACTGTTAAGCCATCTACCTTATGCGGGTCATAGAATCGACTAATTGCCTCAACCATAATCCAGGCAACTAAGGCCAGCATCGCAATACTATTGACAAAAGCTGCCAAGGCCTCAGCCCTTCCAAATCCAAACGAATGTTTTGCCGATGGTGGACGACGAGAAATGATTTGAGCTAACAATGCTAAACCCAGCGCGGCAGCATCAGTCACCATGTGACCAGCATCTGATATCAGCGCTAAAGAATTCGCAAAATAAGCAGCGGCACCCTCAACCCCTGAAAAACCGAGTGTGAGCACCAAGGCAATCAGCAAGAGATTCTGGTTGGAGACTTCCTTGCTATGGGTATGCTTAGCATCGCCCTGCTTGTGTGCGTGAAGTGAATGATCTACAACGCTCATAAAGGAATCTTTAAAAAAGAAAATGGGGTCATTGACCCCATTATTTCACTATCTATCGAAAAAGGTTAGAAACCTGCGACGTCTATAGGGGCACCTGTTTTGGATATGACCTCTTCCTTAGTAACACCTGGAGCCAACTCCACCAACTTCAAGCCCTTTGGCGTGATGTCGAGTACGCAAAGGTCAGTAATGATGCGGCTAATAACGCCTACACCCGTTAATGGCAAAGTGCACTTCGGCAGAATCTTGATTTCCTCTGTGCCATCTTTTTTCTTGGCAACGTGCTCCATTAAGACAACCACATGCTTTACGCCAGCAACTAAGTCCATGGCGCCGCCCATACCCTTCACCATCTTGCCAGGAATCATCCAGTTCGCTAAGTCACCATAC
>JBJOEU010000132.1:0-4364 GCA_046049115.1 Pseudomonadota bacterium | reverse complement strand
AACTTTGAATATAGCTCAATTAATTCAATGATTATCAACTCTGACTATCTAATTGTGGTGAGCGAACATGATCCATTGAATAAGCCAAGTTGGACTGATGATCTCTACTACGAACTGCGCTATCGCATCGATGAAAACGGAGTTGCGGTGGCCTCATCAGGCTGGGATCAAAGTGGTTGGGCCTTGATGGAAAATCACTCGATTCTTATTGTTAATCGCCATGATTTAACTCATCAGATTAGGTCAATTTAACCCGTCAAATAGCTGGCTCTTTCTTAATTCGTTCAACTGATACCACCAAAATAACACCAATTAAAATGATTAGACCACCAAGGGCGTAAGAGCTAGTTATCTTTTCATTAAGAAATAGGGCGCCGAGCGCTACGGCGATTATCGGATTTACATATGCATAAGTAGCAGTAAGTGATACTGGAGCATTTGCCACAAGCCAGAGATATGCGGTGTATGCCGCGATCGATCCAAATATAATTAAGTAAACAAACCAGAGCCAGGACCAGCTAGTTGCATCAAGAAAATCATTAATGGATTCGCCTTTAACAAAGCCTGCCACAGTTAAGGAGACTCCCCCAGCCAACATTTCATAGGCAGTAAAGACAAGAGTGTTCTTAGGAAGTGGGAATTTTGGCGCAAGAAAAGTTCCCAGCGCCCATCCAATATTTCCTAGAAGAACCATCAACATGAAGAAAAAGAGTTTGGAATTACTTATCTCACTTACCGGAGTGATGCTTCCCGGCTTTAAAAGAAGGGCAACGCCAGCAAAACCAATCATTAGGCCCAGCCAGGAGACTTTAGATAATCGCTCTCCAGAGATGGTGCGAAAAATTGCTATCCATAACGGAAGAGCTGCAATTATTAGCGCAACGATTCCTGAGGGCACATATTCTTGAGAAACAGATACGGTGCCGATTCCAAATCCTAGGAGTAGAAAGCCCATAACCAGTGAGCTCTTTAACTCTGCCTGGGGAATTTTGAGTTCGCCAATCCCTTGTCGCAACGAAATGATTGCAGCGAGAAGCAATCCCGCAATTAAAAAACGAATCCCCATTGCTAAAAGTGGTGGCATGCTTTCAATCACATAGGCAATTGCGAAATAAGTAGATCCCCAAATCAAATAAACCGCCCAAAGCGAGGTCCAGGTCTTTGCCGAGTTTGAGACTTCTGTTGCCTTATTCATCTTCACTCTGACACCCTAACTTTCCTAGCTTTAATCGTTGACTACTTTTTCGTTTTGCAGATGCAAATGATTTGCAATAACCTTATCGTATGACCAAGTCCAAGCCTGGCGATAAATCCTTAAGACAGCACTTAAAGTTCGAAAGAGATGAAATCCCTTCTTTGGTCGGCATTTTGGGAACTGTAATTGCCCTACATCTAATTGGTTGGGGGCTCTTCATCTATTACAACTCAGATCCTCAGTATCACGGGTTAGCCGACAGCAAAGGTGCTCTGGTTTATGCCGGAGCTGGAGCTTTGGCCTATTCATTCGGTTTGCGCCACGCATTTGATGCTGATCACATCGCAGCAATAGATGACACCACACGATTAATGTTGGCTAAAGGAAAAAAACCCTTAGGCGTTGGACTTTTCTTTTCGCTTGGGCATTCAACTGTCGTTCTAGCCCTCTCAATTGGTGTGGCATTCGCAGCTCAGCGAGCAGCTAGATTTCAGGAAGATTTTGCAGAAACTGGTGGAATCATTGGAACTTCTGTTTCTGGCTTATTCCTCTATCTAATTGGCATATTAAATTTAGTTATCTTGGTTGGAATTATTGGCGTCTGGAAGAAAGCCAAGAGTGGGAAGTTTTCGCACCAGCATTTAGAGGAGCTCTTGAATGATCGAGGGCTTATGCGGCGAATTTTTAGAGGACGCTTCAAAAAGGGTTTCGATAAATCTCATCAAATCTATCCGGTAGGAGTTCTATTTGGGCTCGGCTTTGATACTGCAACCGAGGTTGCGATCCTGGGTCTTTCAGCAACTGTTGCTATCGGCACAGTTGGTGGGGTCCTACCGCCCCTTGCCATCATCGCCCTCCCGATCATTTTTGCTGCAGGCATGTCACTTATGGACGCCCTCGATGGAATATTTATGACTAAGGCTTATGGCTGGGCCTTTACCTCGCCTCTGAGGAAAATCTATTACAACATCACTACCACTTCTATCTCAATTTTTGTTGCACTTGTAATTGGAACGATTCAAATAATTAATGTTTTAGCAAGTAAAACTTCAATTGATAACTATGAGCCGTTTACTACGATTGCAAATATTGATCTGGGCGGAATTGGATTCTTCATAGTTGCTAGCTTCGTTGCGGCTTGGCTTCTCTCAGTGCTTATTTGGCGTCTTGGTAAATATGAGAGCAGATACTCATCAGGGATCGTTGAGACTGATCACTCACATACTGAATTAAAGATTAAGGATTAATCAAGGAAGAAATCTAGGAGAAAGTCAGTAGTTCCTGGAACAACCGAATATTTCTCTAGATCAGTAATTCCTTCAGAAGCTAGAACCTCATCATCTACAAAAAAGTTTCCACTGCACGAAGCTGAGTCCCTATTCAAAATAATGTATGCGGCATCGGCCAAAATCTCAGGGGTTCGACATGCTGCGGTATCAACTCCGGGAATCATTGCAAGTGCTGCAGTATCAATTGCAGTTCTTGGCCAAAGAGCGTTAACGGCAATTTTTTCACGTTTGAACTCCTCGGCCATTCCAAGGACACACATGCTCATTCCATACTTTGCCATGGTGTAGGCAACGTGGTTTCTAAACCACTTTGCCTTCATTGAAAGCGGAGGCGAGAGAGTCAAGATGTGAGGATTTCTCCCAGCTTTAGCACTTTCTTGCAGGTGCGGTAGAACGGCCTGTGAGGTTAAGAAGGTTCCTCGAACATTTACATCAAACATCAAATCAAATCTCTTAGCAGGCGTTTGTAGCGTGGGGGTTAGATTAATAGCGCTTGCGTTGTTAATTAAGATATCAATGCCACCAAACTCTTTCGCAGCTTGATCAACAGCTGCGCTTATCTGATTTTCATCCCTTAAGTCGCATTGAATAGCAAGGGCCTTTCCCCCAGCAGCTGTGATTTCACTTGCTGCTGTGTGGATGGTTCCTGGAAGCTTTGGATTTGGTTCGTTAGTTTTAGCGGCAATTGCAATCATTGCTCCGTCTTTTGCAGCCCTGATAGCGATCGCTAGTCCAATGCCTCGAGATCCTCCAGTAACAAAAATCTTCTTTCCTGCAAGACTCATCTATTTACCCTTCTTTGCTGCTAGTTTCATGAAGGCCTCTTGGGCCTCATCGGATTCAAGGGCCCGAAGAAAGAGTTCCCCTTCTGCCTGCATTACCACTTTAACCTTCTCATGGAGATCACTCTTTAATAGAGCTTTTGTCTGCAAAATTGCATTCGGCGGCTGGCTTGCAAGCTTTAGCGCAATTTTTCTAATCTCATCTTTTGGATTTTGAGCAACTGCTGCAATTAACCCCATCTCAACGGCTTGCTCGGCGCTAAACGGCTCTCCAGTGAGAAGAATTTGTGCTGCTCTTTGATAACCCACAAGCCTTGGAAATAGCAGAGTCGCCCCTGCTTCAGGAACAAGACCTAAATTAACAAAAGGCATAGAGAAGTTCGTCGCCTCAGATGCAATTGTGATATCGCAGTGAAGCAACATCGTTGTTCCTATCCCAATTGCATTTCCTGAAACTGCTGCAAGCAGTGGCTTTGTAAAGTTGTGAATTTCTTGCAGGAAATTCCAAACAGGTGAGCCAGGCTCATGAGGCGGGTTGTTTAGAAAATCAAAGATGTCATTTCCTGCTGTGAAATGTGGCCCTTCATGGGTGATCACAACTACTCGAATGCCAAAGTCACCATTAGCTTCTTTTAGCGCATCGGCGAGCGATTGATACATATCTCGGGTAATGGCATTCTGTTTTGCCACCCGATTAAGAGTTAAGGTAAGGACTTGCTCATCTAGGGACTTGAGAACCTCACTCACCCCTGAATCCTAACTCTTTAATTCGCCAGCAATAAATGCCTTTGTTCTCACTAAAGCCTCTTCATCAGAGTACTGCTCAGGAGGAGACTTCATGAAATAGCTAGATGGTGAAAGAAGTGGCCCGCCAATTCCTCTATCCATCGCAACCTTTGCGCAGCGAAGGGCATCAATAATGACGCCAGCTGAGTTTGGCGAATCCCAGACCTCAAGTTTGTATTCAATAGTTAGTGGAACATCGCCAAATGCTCGTCCTTCAAGGCGAACAAAGGCCCACTTGCGATCATCGAGCCACTGCACATAATCAGATGGCCCAATATGAACATTGCCCTCTCCCATGTCGTAATCAAGCTG
>JBJOEU010000131.1:0-4410 GCA_046049115.1 Pseudomonadota bacterium | reverse complement strand
GCGCAATTTGCGAAGCCCCAAAGGATGACTCCGCTGGTGGTATGCCTGATATGGGCGGCATGGGTGGTATGGGTGGAATGGGCGGCATGATGTAATTGCTGTTAACTTCCTCAGCTATCTAGCTGTAGAAACTAAAACGCCTGGTTCAAAAGACCAGGCGTTTTTTTATTGAAGCTTCTTCGTCATTAATCTGGTTGGATACCACCATCTTTAATTACCTTTTTCATCTTCACTAGACCTTGGGCAATCATTTCTTTTAAATGATCTGGTCCTAAAGGTACAAATTCAAAGCCTTGCTGTATTAGCTGATCCCGCAACTTCTGATCTTTTAATGCTAAAGCCAATGAATCATTGAGTTTAGTAAGGACTGCTGGTGATGCGCCCTTGGGTGCAACAATCGCACCCCAGGTGGAGAACTCATAGCCTTTAACACTCTCGCTGACAGTCGGTGCATTTGGTAATAAAGGTGAACGTGTTTTGCTAGTGATACCCAATACCTTCAGTTTCCCTGATCGAATGTGCGGGAGTACAACCGATAAGGCGCTAATCATCACAGGCACCTGTCCTGCCATGACATCGGTTACTGCTGCCGCCGCTCCACGATAGGGGATGTGGACCAATGGTACGCCCGTGTACTGACGAAAGATCTCCATACCAATGTGTTGAGGTGAGCCATTGCCGCCCGAAGCGTAATCAATTTTCCCTGGATTTTCTTTTGCGATGCGAATGAGGTCTGCAGCTGTGTTTCCTGGAAAGGATGGATTGGCTACCATGACGAAAGTGATTGCAGC
Source organism: Pseudomonadota bacterium (assembly GCA_046049115.1). Taxonomy (GTDB): domain Bacteria; phylum Pseudomonadota; class Gammaproteobacteria; order Burkholderiales; family Burkholderiaceae; genus Polynucleobacter. Next base: position 3,619 of record JBJOEU010000131.1, on the reverse strand, counting down.
TACTTCAGAAACTGGCGTGAAACTTTGAACGGGATCGTAGTCAATTTTCTTGTGGAGATTGGGTAACATCGTCAAGATACTGTCGTTAAAAGCTCCCAATACATAGCCCTCTGCATTGGCTTGAGCTACTTTAGTGGCTCCAATTAAACCGGCCCCACCTGGCAGGTTTTCAATCGTGATTGCTTGGCCTAAGTTCTCACCCATCTTCTGCACAATCGGGCGCATCAAAATATCAACGCCACTTCCGGCCTGTAATGGCATGATCATCTGAATAGGTCGATTGGGGTAGGTATTTTGAGCTTGAACAGATGCGGTCCAAATGAAACCAATTATTAAAAGTAAGTGTTTTTTGATGTTCATTTCTTGTCTCGTATTAATGTGATTTGTAGCGCTCTAGAGGCGCTTGGATATATCTTAACGCAATAAAAAACCGCCCGAAGGCGGTTCATTATTGGGAAGTTTTAACTTAGCTTACTGACTTCACCATATCTTCCACAACCTTCTTCGCATCACCGAAGACCATCATGGTTTTATCCATGTAGAAGAGTTCGTTATCAAGACCAGCATAACCTGCAGCCATGGAGCGCTTGTTGACAATAATGGTTTTAGCTTTATAGGCTTCCAAAATTGGCATGCCAAAGATTGGGCTACCTGGTGTACGAGCAGCAGGATTCACCACATCGTTTGCACCAAGTACTAGCACCACGTCAGCCTGACCAAAGTCGCTGTTAATGTCTTCCATCTCAAATACTTGATCGTATGGAACTTCAGCTTCAGCTAAGAGCACGTTCATATGACCAGGCATACGACCTGCCACAGGGTGAATCGCATACTTTACGGTCACGCCATGATGTGTCAATTTCTCTGTCAATTCTTTTAGTGCGTGCTGAGCGCGGGCAACTGCTAAGCCGTAGCCAGGAACAATCACCACTGTATCGGCATTCTCCATCAGGAAGGCAGCATCTTCTGGTGAACCAGTTTTGTAGTTTTTTGGACCGCCATCATCAGCGCCACCAGCAGCAGCTTCAGCGCCGAAGCCACCGAGTAATACAGCCAGAATAGAGCGGTTCATTGCTTTACACATAATGTAAGACAGAATTGCGCCAGATGAGCCAACGCAAGCGCCGGCAATAATCAATACAGGATTGTTTAAGGTAAAGCCAATACCTGCGGCTGCCCAACCAGAGTAACTGTTAAGCATCGATACAACGACAGGCATATCTGCACCGCCAATTGGGATAATCAAAGTCACGCCTAATACCAAGGCAATCGCACACATGACTAAGAATGCTTCGTGGCTACCTGTCATGAAGTACATGGCGCCACCAGAAACCATCGCAATTGCGAGAATCAGGTTCAGCAAGTGCTGGCCAGCAAATGTCACTGATTTACCGCTGACCTTGCCGGACAATTTTCCAAAAGCGATGATAGAAGCAGTAAAGGTGATGGCACCAATAAATGCACCGATGAAGAGTTCAATCTTTTGAGCGCCAGTGTGATCTTGAGCTGGATTAAATACTGCTGCAATCGCAATCAATACAGCTGATAAGCCAACAAAAGAGTGCATCAGCGCTACGAGCTCTGGCATCTTGGTCATTTGCACACGTTTGGCAGCAAGTATTCCAATGATTGCGCCGGCAACAATCGCACCAATAATCAATGAGAAGACTGGCTTAAAGTCAGGAATCATGAAGGTGGTGATTACGGCAAGCAACATGCCGATCATGCCGAAGGTATTACCTTGACGTGATGTGGTTGGTGAAGACAATCCACGCAAGGCGAGGATGAAAAGCACCGATGAAATGAGGTAGGAAATCGCGGTTATGTTTGACATGATTGTGGTCTCTATGTAGATCTTGTTCTAGTTTTTATTTAGTTCCAGTCGCATCAGCTTTAGGGGCTTTTTTCTTGAACATTTCAAGCATGCGACGGGTGACCATAAAGCCACCAAAAATATTAATGGATGCTAGGAAGACGGCTACAGCACCAATGATGCTGGTGAGAGTGATCTCATCGCCACCAATTACTTCAGTTTGAAGTAGGGCGCCAACAATAATAATTCCAGAGATCGCGTTTGTAACCGCCATCAGTGGAGTGTGTAGTGCAGGGGTAACGTTCCAAACTACTTGGTAGCCAACAAAAATGGCCAAAACAAACACGGTGATGTTTTGGACTGTGAGAATGCTTTGAAAAGCAGCGAGATCCATGATATTTCCTTTGAATATTCTGTATTAGTTTTTGCGGATAGCTTGGCCATCACGACACATGAGGCAAGCAGTAACGATGTCGTCATCAGTTGGGATAACTAACTTCGCTTCTGGGTCAACGATCAGCTTCATGAAATCGAGCAAGTTGCGTGCGTACAAAGCAGAAGCATCCGCAGCCACCATGCTGGCGAGATTACTGTAACCAATAATCTTCACACCATTTTTCTCAACGATTTTGTCTTCTTCTGTCAAAGGACAGTTACCTGATCCATTATCACCACGACCGGCTGCTAAGTCGATTACGATCGAACCCGGCTTCATGTTGGCAACGGTATCACTGTGCAATAAGACTGGCGGCTTGCGACCTGGAATTAAGGCAGTTGTGATGACGATGTCAGCTTGCAAAGCACGTTCTGCAACCAGTGCTGCTTGACGTTTCATCCAAGCTTCTGGCATTGGGCGCGCATAGCCACCAACGCCTTTAGCAATTTCGCGCTCTTCATCTGTTTCATAAGGTACATCAACAAACTTAGCGCCGAGTGATTCGATTTGCTCTTTAGCAGCAGGGCGTACATCAGATGCTTCGATCACAGCACCCAAACGCTTTGCAGTTGCAATGGCTTGGAGGCCGGCAACCCCAGCGCCCAAGATCAGTACGCGTGCTGCTTTAACAGTTCCAGCCGCAGTCATGAGCATCGGCATAAAGCGCTGATACTCATTAGCTGCAACCATTACCGCCTTGTAACCTGCGATGTTGGCTTGCGAAGACAAGACGTCCATGCTCTGTGCGCGAGTAGTACGTGGAGCAGCCTCTAATGAGAATGCAGTCACGCCTTGCGCAGCCATTGCAGCAATATTTTCGTTATCAAATGGATCGAGCATGCCAATGAGCACGCTGCCAGATCGAATTTGCTTCAGTTCTGCGGCTTCGGGTGCGCGCACCTTTAGGACGATCTCCGCACTAAAGGCATCTGCTGCGCTACCAATCGTCGCACCAACCGCTTCATAGGCAGAGTCAGGCTGGCTGGCGGTGACGCCCGCATCTTTTTGAATAACAACTGTATGGCCTTGACCAATCAGCTTCTTAACGGTTTCTGGTGTGGCGGCGACTCGAGTTTCTCCGAGTCTGATTTCCAGCGGTACTCCTATGCGCATGGCATTTCTCCAAAAGCAAATTTTTCAAAAAATCTATTTTAGTTAGTTAGGTGAGAAGCTACCTATCTATTTACCCTTAATGCCATTTATTAGGTTTTGCGACAAATCTCGTAAATTTGGAGCAAGACTTCTACAATGGGTTTTTTAGCTGATAACGAATTCTCGCATTTTTTAATGATCCCCTTCAATTCTGTCGCAATACCTGCTTCAAAACCCTCCAAAGTCGTGGTTGGGATGTCTGGAGGGGTAGATTCGTC
>JBJOEU010000130.1:0-4488 GCA_046049115.1 Pseudomonadota bacterium | reverse complement strand
ACGATGCGCCAAGCCAATCCCTCTGCAATTGCAGTTTTACCAACGCCAGCTTCCCCAACTAAGAGTGGATTGTTCTTGCGGCGACGGCAAAGCACCTGAATCACCCGCTCTACTTCGCTCTCGCGACCAATCAAGGGATCAATTTTGCCTTGGCGAGCTAAAGCATTCAGATTCTGGGTGTACTGATCTAGAGGGCTCTCTTTTCCAGACGCAGGAACAATGCAGAGCATTGTTGACGTCCACCATCCGAACATCAAGCAAGACTTATTGGAAGCTGCGCTGCAATCTTTCTATCAAATCCGCTCTTTACCAGGCTTAAAAAAGAAGCCCTCCACTTCTGAACTCATTGATTGGTTAAAGCTACTGCTTGCAGAAGATATTCCGGCTGAAGCTCTGTATAGCGGTGATGACAAAATTACAATCCCTCCGCTACATGGAGCACTACTCAAAAACGAGCAAGATATTCACCTCTTTGAGCGTTTGGTGATGATGAACCGTAATCACCGCTGAACTAAAAAGCCAATATTTTTAATAACTGAATCATGTTGATTCAATTCTTTCTGAATCTCAAAGAGGCTAAGGTGCCTGTTTCCGTTCGGGAATTTCTAACGCTGCTAGAAGCCCTAAAGGAAGGTGTTATTGAACCTTCGATTGATGAGTTTTATCAACTAGCCCGGATGACCTTAGTTAAAGATGAACAACACTTTGATCGCTTTGATCAAGTATTTGGCTCCTACTTCAATGGTGTAGAGCAAATTATTGCGCTAGCCCCTGATATTCCCTTGGACTGGCTTGAGAAAAAATTGCAACGCGTATTAACTGAAGAAGAAAAAGCGGCACTCGAAAAACTAGGTGGGCCCGAAGCATTACAAAAGCGACTTCAAGAGCTTTTGAAAGAGCAAAAAGAATGGCATGGTGGTGGTAAAAAATGGATTGGTGCCGGTGGTTCGTCACCCTTTGGGCATAGCGGTTACCACCCAGAAGGTTTTCGCATTGGCGGCGAGAGCGCGGGCAATCGTACGGCCATCAAAGTCTGGGAAGCCCGAGAGTTTAAAGACTACGACAGCGATCTGAGCCTAGGAACGCGCAACATCAAAATGGCTTTACGTCGCTTACGGCGCTTTGCCAGGGAAGGCTCAAATCTGGAGTTAGATTTGGATAAGACCATTCACTCTACTGCTGCAAATGCAGGGATGCTCGACATCCGAATGCGTCCAGAGCGTCACAACCAGGTCAAAGTTTTATTGCTGATGGATGTAGGCGGATCTATGGATGATCACATTGCGCGTATCTCTGAATTATTTACGGCAGTCAAAACAGAATTCAAGCACTTAGAGTATTACTACTTTCATAACTGCGTTTATGAACATCTCTGGCAAAGTAATCGCCGTAGACGCGATCAAGTCACAGCTACCCAAGACATCATCAATAAATATGGTCCCGACTACAAGCTGATTTTCATTGGAGATGCCACCATGTCTCCTTATGAGATTCTGAGTCCCAATGGATCGGTTGAGTACAACAATCGAGAAACTGGTGCAGCGTGGATTAATCGCCTAATTGATCACTTCCCGCACTTTGCCTGGCTCAATCCAGAGCCTGAATCAGTTTGGCAATATCGGCAATCAATCGACATCATGAAAGCCCTCATGAAAGACCGCATGTATCCTGTGACCTTAAACGGCCTTGAGAATGCCATGCGTCAACTATCAAAGTAATCCAGTAAGATTTGCAACAGCCTTCTTAATTTCCTCCTTTATTTTCTTTATTTTTTCCTCACTAAAACTCTATGACAAATCACATTAGCGATCGCCTGAAAACGCTTGGCATTGACTTACCACCGCCTGGACCACCTGCCGCTGCCTATGTCATGGCTGCCACGGCTGGCAATACCGTTTTTCTATCGGGCCATATTGCCAAACAGGATGGTAAGCCCTGGGTTGGAAAGCTAGGTCTCGATATGGATACCGAAACTGGTAAAGCTGCAGCAAAATCCATTGCGATTGATCTCATTGCCACACTACAAAATCACCTAGGCTCACTCGATAAAGTAAAGCGCATAGTCAAAGTGATGGGTTTAGTGAATTCGACCTCTGAATTTACAGAGCAACACTTAGTGGTGAACGGTTGCTCAGAACTACTCTTTGAAGTGTTTGGCGATGCAGGAAAACATGCTCGCAGCGCATTTGGTGTGGCGCAAATCCCTCTGGGTGCTTGCGTTGAGATCGAGCTGATCGCGGAGATTTAAAAATTAAATAAACTAAGTTTGTGTCTTTGGATGTCTTCCGGCGTGTCGACATCCATCACAAATGCCTGATTAGTGGTGTGCATAGCCCTTACTTTGTCGGCGTTGGCATCCATGAAAGATCGACAAACCATGCCCGGTTTATCCAATACATCCAAGACCGCTTTATAGAAAACAATACCGGGTTACCACGCCTTCTATCTACTATGGGCAAAATGATTTCTTGACCACCTTCTCGCTTGGCGTATTCGTCAAGCAATTCTTGTATTTCCTTTGCGCCCACTTCAGGCTGATCCGATAGCGCCACTAGCAAGACGTCAAAGTCGGCATCGAGTGACTCTAGACCCAAGCGAACAGATGATGACTGACCTTCCTCTGGTGAGCTATTTCTAATCACCTTTAACGGATGAGTTAAAAAAGTATTCAACTTAGCAATCTCAGACTCAATCATCTCACCATGAAAGCCAGTAACCACAATGCATTCGACAGGACTAAATCCCTGAATTGCACTTGAAAAATGCTCTAAAAGGGTCCTCCCATCACGATGAAGTAAGGCTTTGGGATGTGTGCCGAGACGACTCCCCTCGCCCGCTGCAAGTAAGAGCACGGCTATACGCAATTGTGAGTCTGGGCTTGATGGGCTAGAACTTGTCATTAGAGAGATAATAATTAGATTGTTAGCAATAAATAATAAATACAAGAAATTAAAGACAGTAAATGAATAGTACCGATTTAAGCGTATTAAAAGCTGCGGTAGATTGGCTCAAATCGGATCATCCGGTTGCCATTGCCACCGTTGTTCAAACTTGGGGCTCTGCTCCAAGACCTGTGGGTTCGTGGCTAGCCATTCGTGGAGATGGGCAAGTCACCGGATCAGTTTCTGGTGGATGTGTCGAGGACGACCTGATTCGCCGAGTACAAACCGAAATCTTGACTCGTGATTTACCTGAAATGGTGATCTATGGCGTTAGTCAGCAAGAAGCCGCTCGCTTTGGCCTACCCTGCGGTGGAACGCTACGACTACTCGTTGAGCCAAAACCAGAGCTGGCTATTTTGGAAGCCATCTTAGAATCCATTAGCAATCATCAAATTACTTCGCGCACAGTAGATCTTATGACTGGCAAATCTACCCTCGAGATCGGTAATCGCAATGAGGCATTCATTTGCGATGAGCGCTTGATGAAAACCACTTATGGCCCTCGCTGGCGCATGGTGATCATTGGCGCGGGACAGCTTTCGCTCTATACAGCAGACTTTGCTCTCGCCTCGGACTTTGAGGTGATCGTCATTGATCCGCGTGAAGAGTATGCAGAAGGTATTAATCGCGAACAGATTCAGTTTATTAAGGGCATGCCCGATGATGTGCTGCTAGAAATTGGGGTTGACTCCCATACGGCGGTGGTTGCCTTGACGCATGATCCTAAGCTGGATGACATGGCCTTAATGGAGGCATTGAAGTCTCCTGCTTTTTATGTAGGCGCACTGGGCAGCAGAATCAATACCCAGAAACGTAAAGCCCGCCTACTAGAATTTGATGTCACACAGGAACAAGTTGAACGCCTTCACGGACCCGTCGGACTCTTTATTGGCGCCTTGACTCCGCCCGAGATCGCCGTGTCGATCTTGGCTGAAGTCATTGCCGTAAAGTACGGCCTACCAATACCTCAGAAAGTTTAAACACCAATAAAAAACCCGATCAATTAGTGACCGGGTTTTTTAATGCCATAAAACTGAGTTAGCTTCTTAGTTCGCTTTGAGCTTTCCGTCTTTGAGTCTTGGCTCTACGAAGTGACCCTTACGAGCACGATTACCAGCGAATGACTTCAAGGTTTTTGCATCAAGACTGAGCTCCGTTGGTTTGCCAGCACGTCCTGCGCCTGAATAGGTAGCGCCATCTGGACCAACTGCAATTGCAGAAGCCAACTTCTCTTTATCATCCAAGCCCATCAGAATGACACCTTTGCCACCAGTAGGTAAACGCTTCAGCTCATCTAAAGGGAAGACCAATAATTTAGAGCTTTCAGATAAGCAGGCTACCTGCTTCATACCTACCGTGACCTTAGCAGCTCCAAGAGGTGCATCACCACCCGGAAATTTGCTATCGATGCCAACAAATGATTTACCAGCCTTATTGCGGGTAGACATATCTGCCACGTTTGCCAGGAAGCCGTTACCTGATCTGGTAGAAATCAATACGAGATCATCTGGCTGACCAGCATAGTAAGCAACCATTTGTGATCCAG
>JBJOEU010000129.1:0-4498 GCA_046049115.1 Pseudomonadota bacterium | reverse complement strand
TGGCGCCATAGCAGCCGCTACGGGATACAACGATATTGGATTTAACTCCTTTTTTCGAACAGGCTGGAAACGCTTTCACCTCTATTGGTATGGCAAGGAAATGCCATCAGCGCAACTCCAGTGCCCTAAAACTGTTGCCCTCCTCAAATCAATCCCCTCGGTCAAAGCAGCGATGTTTGCCTCACTACCCCCTGGGGCAACGCTGGTAAGGCACCGGGACCCTTATGCGGGCTCGCTACGCTATCACATTGGCCTTGTCACCCCAAATGATCCCAAGTGCTTTATCAATGTAGATGGGGAGCAGTATTACTGGAAAGATGGTGAGTCAGTGATGTTTGATGAAACTTACATCCACTACGCAGCTAACGAAACAGATCACCAACGCATTGTCTTATTTTGCGATGTAGAGCGGCCAGTTCACACTAAATTGGTGCAACTATTAAATCACTGGTTTGGCCGCTACGTCATGAGCGCAGCCTCTTCCCAGAATGTTGAAGGGGAGAAGGTGGGATTTGTAAACGTTCTCTTTAAGTATTTTTACCACCTCAGAGCACAAGCCAAAAAGCTCAAAGCAAAACATCGCAGCGTGTATTACATCGGAAAGTGGGTTTTGATTTTAGGAATTCTGTACGCGCTATTTTGGTAAGCCCTAGGGGCTTAAAGCCTCAGCAATCTGCTCGGGAGTGATTGAGCCCCAGATTTCCACTCGCTTTACGCGGCTACTTTGTCCCGATAAGAGCTGAATTTGTTTTTGCGGCACCCTCAGTTGCTTAGAAAGCCAAGATAGCAGCATTTCATTTGCCCTATTTTCAAGGGCGGGGGCCTGCAAAGATATCTTGAGGCAGCCGTCATGCAGACCAACCGCCCTAGTTAGTTTTGCGCCTGGCTGGCAATGCAAATCAAGAACAATGCCAGTGGGGGTTTGCTTTAACCAAATAGGCATCATTAAAGTACTTTAAACTCAAACCATGATTATGAAGAACTCCAACGCCTTAGACCAGCTATTTGCCAATAATCGCGAATGGGCAGAAACCATGGTCGCCAAAGATGCTAATTTTTTTAAGCGCCTAGTTTCACAGCAGGCGCCAGAATATTTATGGATTGGCTGTTCAGACAGTCGCGTACCCGCGAACGACATTGTGAACCTGCTACCTGGCGAACTTTTTGTACATCGCAATGTTGCTAACGTGGTGGTTCATACTGATCTGAACTGCTTATCTGTGATTCAGTTTGCTATCGACCTATTGAAAGTCAAGCATATCTTGGTGGTAGGGCATTACGGTTGCTCAGGCGTGCATGCCGCACTAACCGATAAACGGGTTGGCCTTGCTGACAATTGGTTGCGTCATGTCAAGGATGTGCATCAAAAACATGAGCGCTATCTTGGCGAGGTGATCCCATCTCCAAAACGTCAAGATCGCTTGTGCGAACTCAATGTCATCGAACAAGTAGTCAATGTTTGTGAAACTACCATTGTTCAAGATGCATGGGCTAGAGGGCAAGATCTCACCGTACATGGATGGACTTATCGCCTCGAAACCGGTCTAGTTAATGATTTAGGAATGTCTATTAGCTCTGCCGAAGAAATGAATGTGCGCTACGCTAAATCCTTATCTCGCTATGATGCTGAATAAATTGAGTTTTGTTTAAAAACTTTTCAAACTATTCTGGGGTAGCACTCCTTAGATTGCTGGTATCGCTTCCCTACAAGATCTTGGTCTCTGTTGGTTATGGCTTAGGCTATCTGGCAGCGCATATTCCCAATGATCGTAATCGCGTAGTCCAAAAAAACTTGGAGCTTTGTTTTCCTGAGCTAAGCGCAATAGAAGTAGATCAACTAAGAAAACAACATTGGCGACTACTGGGCCGCAGCTTAGTTGAAAAAAGTATTATTTGGCTAGGAAGCAAAAAACAACTTGCCGATATGATTGAAGTTCGCTCGGAGGTTGATCTAAACGATAGGAAGCCACGCATCTTAGTGAACATGCACTTTATTGGCATTGAAGGCAGCATTATTCTGAGTGCACTTGCCAAGGAAAAAGGTTGGCCTCGTACCTCCGGTTTTTTTCAAAGAATGAAAAGTCCTTTCTTCAACAAGAAGATTGTTGAATGGCGCAATCGCTTTGGTGGAAATTCGATTGATCGCCAAGGAAACTCGCTTGAACTCATTCGAGAAATCCGCAGGGGAAGCTTCATCATCATTGCGCCCGATATTGATTTAGGACTCAAAGATTCCACCTTCGTCCCCTTCTTTAATATTCAAACCAATACGATCACAGCCGTATCGCGTCTAGCCAAAATTACAGGGGCACAGGTCTGCATGATGATCACCACCCTCAAAAAGGATGAAGCTGGCTATGTTTGCACTATTAGCAAACCCCTTGAAAATTTCCCAACTGAAAATCCTGAAGCTGATACAGCGCGACTCAACACCATTTTTGAAAAAGAAATTAGGCTCAGACCAGCTGAGTACTACTGGGTTCATAAGCGCTTTAAAAACAGGCCGCACAATGAGGCGAGCCCCTATTAGCACTTCTGCTAGAGCCACTTTTGTCCTATCATTCAAGAATGACTGAACGCATTGGCTTATTCGCTGATCTACATAGTAATTTAGAGGCTTTTGAAGCCTGCATGGAGCGGGCTGAAGAGCTAGGCGTTACTCGCATGGTTTTCTTAGGCGATATTGTTGGCTATAACGCCGACCCCGGTATGGTGATTGATCGCATTGGTGAAATGGTCGCCAACAAAAAAGCAATTGCCGTTTTAGGAAATCATGATCAGGCAATTTTTGAAGATCGTAGCAAGCAAATGAATGCAAGCGCAAACGCAGCAATCGAGTGGACTAAGTCTCAGCTCAACTCTGAGCAAATTCGGTTTCTAAAAGAATTGCCATTCGTGGTGCAAGAGGAGGCGATGTGTTTTGTTCACGCATCAGCCCACAATCCTGCTGACTGGAATTACATTACCGATAGTATGAGCGCCTGGCGTTGCCTGCAAAGCTCAGGAAAAACGTATACCTTTGTAGGTCATGCGCATGAACAAGCACTTTTCTATCAAAGTGCTGTTGGCAAGTTAATTCGTTTTGCACCCCACCCTGGTGACGGCATTCCAGTGCTACATCACCGTCAGTGGGTTAGCGTGGTTGGCTCACTTGGTCAGCCACGAGATGGAAATCCAGAAGCTTGCTTTGCTGTATTTGAACCAACATTAGAAGTGCTTACCTTTCATCGGACCCCATACGATCAATTTACAGCAGCTGAAAAAGTGCGCCGTGCGGGGTTACCGGAAGACCTTGCTAATCGACTCATCACAGGTAAATAATTGATCTATGTCGATTAATACTGACATTGAAGCAGTTGATCAGATTTTCCAAGAAGGCAAAGTGGTTGATGGATTTACATTGGGGGCAGAGGTACATCGCGGCGGAATGGCCAGCCTCTATTCCGCAAGCAAAGAAGGGATTGATGTCCCTATTCTTCTGAAGATTCCTAGGGTAGGTCGTGATCAACCTGTTGAAAGCCTCATTGGCTTTGAGACTGAGCTCACCATCCTACGCTCACTGAAAAGTCCTTATGTTCCCAAGTATCTTGGCTCCGGGAACATGGCAACACACCCGTATATTGCAATGGAGCGCGTGGCAGGAAGGCCGCTTGAGGACTTTATTAAAGAGGGCAAAGTTTTTACAATTGATGAGGTAGTGAAGATTGGCGCTGATTTAGCGCAAGCGGTGCAATCTCTACATGCACAAGATGCTATTCATTTGGATATCAAGCCCGAAAACATTTTGATTGACGATCAAGGCAAGATCACGTTAATTGACTTTGGTTTATCGCATCATGCACGCTTTCCAGACTTACTTGCAGAAGAGATGCGCAAAGGAGTTGGCTCGGCACCCTATATTGCACCAGAGCAAGTGATCGGTATTCGCTCAGACTATCGTAGCGATATCTTTTCTATCGGCGTGATCTTGTACGAGTTACTCACGGGCGAGCTTCCCTTTGGTAACCCTCAGTCTATGAATGGCTTACGTAAAAGATTGTGGGCACAGGCATTGCCTCCGCGCGCTATTCGCAAAGAAATCCCCCGCTGGTTACAAGAAGTTGTTTTGCGCTGTCTTGAGCCTCGTGCAGCTGATCGCTATCAGAGCGCTACTCGCTTACGTCAAGTCTTACGCGATCCTGAGAGCGTCACCCTCACTGAGCGCGCTGATCGAGTTGATGCCCTGAGCTTTTGGGAAAACCTCAAGCGCATGTTCCGTGCGGCAGGTTACGAACCCTCCCCGAGTCCTCGCCCCAGCATCGGAAATGATGATGCACCCCTCATGATTGCAGCAATTGATACACGCCAATCTGATGAGGACCTGCGTGTACGCATGCAAACAACTGCAAAGAATTTACTGCAGGCTTACCCAGAAAGCAGACTTGTTTGTATTAGTACGATTGCGAGCACTCCCACTTTTGAGGGCAATCAAGAAAGTGAGACTGCGAGCGGTATTGTG
>JBJOEU010000128.1:0-4517 GCA_046049115.1 Pseudomonadota bacterium | reverse complement strand
CTAGTAATCTGGCCCTCGGTATATAAATCCACCGCCGGGACCTCTGCAGAGATGATTAGTTTGATTTTATGGTCATAGAGGACGTCAATCAGCCAAATAAAGCGGCGGGCTTCATTGGTCATTCTGGGGGGCATATAAGGTACCCCAGACAAAATTACCGTATGAAACTGCTTGGCAATCTCCAAATAGTCATTTTGTGACCTTGGCCCACAGCATAAGGTTTGAAAATCAAACCAAACTACCCCTTCGGCCATATGAAGAGGCCTTAGCTCCCGAGATTCAATGCGCAATACCGGACGGATAGTCTCTTTTTGATTACCAATTAAGGTTTGGAACATCTGCATCAGGACCGCATGGGTTGCGGCATTGACTGGTGTCAGGTAGGCCTCAACTTGAGCCATCTGCACGCGGCGATAGTCATTACCAGCATCAACATTCATGACATCGAGTTGCTCTTCCAATAGCTTGATAGCTGGTAATAGGCGATCGCGATGCAAGCCGTTGGGATAAAGTTGGCTGGGCTGATAGTTTGAAGTCATCACAAACTGGACGCGATCTTCAAAGAGCGCGCTCAGCAAGCGATACAAAATCATGGCATCGGCAATGTCATTAATATGAAACTCATCAAAGCAAATGAGTCGGTATCGATTGGCAATTCTTTTGGCAAGTTCATCTAGTGGATCAGCCACACCGGAGAGCTCATGAAGCTCGCGATGCACTTCTCGCATGAATTCATGAAAATGAATGCGGATCTTTTTCTCGAGAGGAGATGCAGCAAAAAAGACATCCATCAAAAAGGATTTGCCGCGACCTACTCCACCCCATAAATAAACGCCACGCGGGAGTTTTGGTTTAAAGAGTTTCTTTTTTAAACCATTGCTGCGGATTTCTTTATAAGCAACCCACTCATCTTCACAGCGCTGCAAGCGCTCAATAGCAGCAAGCTGCGCGGGATCGCTGTGATACCCGCGCGCCTTTAACTCTTGATGGTAATACTCTAATGCTTTCAATTACATGTTTAATGCACGTTTATCCGTCGCCAATGCTGCCTCGCGAACCACTTCCGACAGACTCGGATGTGGATGACAGATACGAGCAATATCTTCAGCAGCTGCCTTGAATTCCATTGCTACAGCTGCTTCTGCAATTAAGTCAGATGCGTTTGGTCCGATGATATGAACACCTAAGATTTCATCGGTTTTTGCATCAGCCAAGACTTTGACAAAACCATCGGCACGATCCATACCTAATGCACGACCATTGGCTGCAAATGGGAACTGGCCTGCTTTAAATGCAATACCAGCCTGTTTGAGTTGCTCTTCAGTTCTACCAACCCAAGCAATTTCAGGATCGGTGTAGATCACCCAAGGAATGCAGTTGTAATCTATATGTGGTTTTTGACCGGCAATCGTTTCAGCAACGAGGACACCTTCGTCTTCAGCCTTATGGGCCAACATCGGTCCGCGCACCACGTCACCCACAGCGTAAACGCCGGGCGCCGCTGTTGCACAAGTGTGGTCATCAACTGGAATGAAGCCACGCTCATCCACTTTCAGACCAATCTTATCGAGGCCTAATTTGTCCGTATTGGGAACCCGGCCAACAGAGACGATTAAACGATCGCACTCTAATTTCTGAGCCTTGCCCTCGCTATCAGTGTAGTTGACTACAACACCTTTTTTATCAGCCTTCACTTCACCAATCTTGACGCCCATATTGATCTTGAGGCCTTGCTTGGTGAAGATCTTATGGGCTTCTTTTGCAATCCCTTGATCACATGCACCCAAGAAAGTGGGGAGCGCTTCAAGAATAGTCACCTCAGAGCCGACACGGCGCCATACTGAGCCGAGCTCCAGACCGATTACACCAGCGCCGATGACGCCAAGCTTCTTCGGAATGGAATCAAATTTTAGACCACCTTCGTTATCGCTAATCAATACGTTATCGACAGGAATGCCTGGCAAATGACGTGCTTTAGAGCCGGTAGCGATGATCACATTTTTAGCGATAACTACTTCTTTATCTTTGCCGTCAATTTTGACTTGATAGCCGTCAGCACCCTTGCCTTCAAAAGACGCATGGCCTTTTAACAAGGTAATTTTATTTTTACGAAACAAGAACTGAATACCAGCAGTCATCTTGGTCACGATCGCATCTTTACGAGCGATCATCTTGCCGGAGTCTAACTTCACCGATCCAACGGTAATGCCGTGGTCTGCTACGTGATGACTAATCTTCTCAAACTCTTCAGAAGAGGCAAGCAAAGCTTTAGAAGGAATACAGCCGACGTTCAGGCAAGTTCCGCCAAGGCGTATTTCACCCTTTGGATCGTCAAAAGAATTTGATTCAGCGCAGGCAACTTTAAAGCCGAGTTGCGCCGCACGAATCGCAGCGATATAGCCACCAGGACCACCACCGATTACTACTACGTCAAATGATTGGCTCATGTTCTTCCCTCTTATAGATCAAGGAGAAGACGTGAAGGATCTTCTAATGCGTCCTTCATGGCTACCAAGCCAAGCACTGCCTCACGACCATCAATAATGCGGTGATCATATGACAAAGCCAAGTAGTTAATCGGACGAATCACGATTTGACCATTCTCAACTACTGCACGCTCTTTAGTTGCATGGATACCCAAAATCGCAGACTGTGGAGGATTAATAATTGGAGTAGAAAGCATCGAACCAAATACGCCACCATTAGAGATGGAGAATGTGCCGCCAGTTAAATCCTCTAATGACAACTTACCTTCGCGTGCTTTTACGCCAAACTCAGCAATCTTCTTCTCGATGTCAGCTAAATTCATTTGATCCACGTCACGCAGAATTGGAACTACCAGGCCACGTGGTGAGCTCACTGCAATGCCAATGTCAAAGTAACCGTGATACACAATGTCATTGCCATCAACAGATGCGTTTAGTAGTGGGAACTTCTTCAAAGCGTGAGTAGCTGCTTTAACAAAGAAGGACATGAAGCCCAACTTCACACCGTGTACTTTTTCAAACTGATCTTTGTACTTGTTGCGCATAGCAATTACTGGAGCCATGTTGACTTCGTTAAAAGTAGTCAAGATAGCGTTGTTTGCCTGAGACTCGAGCAAACGCTCAGCAATACGAGCACGCAAGCGGCTCATTGGCACGCGCTCTTCTGGGCGATTGCCCAGTGGAATTGGTGCACTTGGCAATGCAGCTGCAGATGAACCACCAGCAACAGCATTGAGAGCATCACCTTTGGTTACACGACCATCACGACCAGAGCCTGCAACTTGGCTAGCGGTCATATTGTTTTCAGCCAAAATTTTTGCTGCGGAAGGTGCAGCAGCAGCTCCAGATGATTTTGCTGCGGGCGCAGCTGGAGCTGGAGATGCGGCTGGAGCTTGAGCTGGGATAGCGACAGGTGCTGGTGCAGCAGCGGCAGGAGCTGCAGCAGCGACAGCTGTGCTGTCAATCTTTGCAATCAGTTGCTCGGCAACTACAGTACCGCCGTCAGCAATAACGATCTCGGTAATCACGCCAGCAGACGGTGAAGGAACCTCCAATACCACTTTGTCTGTTTCAATTTCAATCAAGATCTCATCTTGACCGACAGCATCGCCGACCTTCTTTTTCCATTGCAACAAAGTAGCTTCTGCTACTGACTCGGAGAGCTGGGGAACTTTAACTTCAAAAATAGCCATGATTAATCCTATTCAATATTTATGTGTGAGTGAGGTCTACGATTACTTCGTAATGACATAACCCTTTAGTTTTGCGAATGCTGCAGTCAGAAGAGACTTCTGTTGTTCTTGATGGAGATGGGCGTAGCCACAAGCTGGTGAAGCAGAAGCTGGACGACCTGCATAGGCCAATTTCATGCCTTCAGACATATTCTCCAAAATGTTGTGCTGAACAAAGAACCAGGCGCCTTGGTTTTGTGGCTCATCTTGACACCACACTACCTCCTCGAGATTTGGATACTTCTTCAACTCAGCAGTCAATGCTTTATGAGGGAATGGATAGAGCTGCTCCAAACGAATAATCGCCACATCCTCTAGTTTTTTATCGGCACGTGCTTTGGCTAAGTCGTAATAGACCTTGCCAGAACACATAATTAATCGAGTGACCTTTTTGCCATCGATGCTCTCATCGCGCTCTGGAAGAATGGTATGAAAACCGCCCTTAGTAAACTCAGTCAATGGCGAAGCAGCCTCTTTGTTACGGAGCAATGATTTTGGCGTCATCAAGATCAGCGGCTTGCGGAACTGACGAATCATCTGGCGACGCAAAACGTGGAAGATCTGCGATGCAGTCGTTGGCTGAATCACTTGCATATTAGTGTCGGCGCATAACTGCATAAAGCGCTCTAAACGTGCAGATGAATGCTCTGGGCCTTGTCCCTCATAGCCGTGAGGCAACATCATGACCAAACCGTTCGCGCGGCCCCACTTCACTTCTCCTGAGGCGATAAATTGGTCAATCACCACTTGAGCGCCGTTCGCAAAGTCGCCGAACTGAGCCTCCCAAATAGTCAGGGTA